>CAILVY010000391.1 GCA_903837785.1 Candidatus Hydrogenedentota bacterium | reverse complement strand
GTAATGGCACTTAAAGAACTTCTTTTAAATGGCTTAAGAAGTTCATAATGAAGGTGAGATGAATTCGCAGAAACGGATTTTCAGTGGTTTGAATGGGATGTTTCGATGTGAATCGACCGGCATTCGGCAGGTGCAGTTGTGGCGCGATGTGTCTTGAGCGGACTTACTCAGGCATTATGTGAAGGCTGGGTTGAAGGACTGCGCCTGGACGGGCAGAAAAAGAAATTGGAGCGGGAAACGAGGTTCGAACTCGCGACATCCAGCTTGGGAAGCTGGCGCTCTACCGACTGAGCTATTCCCGCTCCGGCGAAAGGCATGGTAGCACCTCGCCCCCACTTTGTCAATAGGGTTGAGGGAAAGCCGGGACGGGCTGGACGGGGTCGGGGCCTAACGGTAGAACTGCTGGTAAAGGGGTTGGGCTTCCCAGTCCGGCGGGAGCACGGCGGTCAGGAGCAACGGGAGCTGTTCGGAGTTCCGGACGCGGAACAGGGCGACCAAGCGGTCGGCGGTGGCCGCCGGGAAGTCGAGCCCGAGAAAGGTGGTCCAGGTGCTTCCAGCGGGATCCCAGCGGCTGGAGTAGACGGGAAAGAAGACTCGAGTGGGACCTCCCCCCTGCGCGCCCGGCACTCGGCATTCCCAGGTGAGGGCGCGGTCGGGGATATCCCCTTCGTAGGCGACCACGAAGGCGACGTCGCCCCGGGACGTGTCGAGGTCGGCGGCCAGGAACTCACAGGCGAAATCAACCGGGCCGGCTGTGGCGATGCCGGGACAGGTCACCCGAACCGACTCGTTGGGCTGGGGGACTCTTTCGATGGCGACGGGGTCAGTCGGGGCCGTTTGGTAGCTGGCGAGCACCCGGTGGAGCTGATGCGACTGGAACCAGCGGAAACTCTCCAGCGGAAGCATCAGGGAAGCGAGGAGCAGCAGGAAGGCCATGACCCGCAGGATGGCCCGGGGCACGGAGACACCCAGAGACGGCCGTGAGCGGTGCCAGAGCATGGAAAGGGCGGTCCAGGCGAGCATGGCGAAGGCGCCGGTGGTCCACAGGGCGAGGAATTCTAGATAGAAATAGTGCCGAGTGGCGAACTGGACCGAGGAAAGGAACCCAAAGGAAAGGATCAGGAAGGCGGCGGCGAGGGCCAAGCGGAGGTTTCGGACGGCCAAAAGACACAAAAGGAGTAGCAGCGCGTAGCGGGTATGGGTGAACAGGAGGTCGGAAAGGGCGCCCCGGAGGTGGAAAAGGGGTTGCAGGGAACGGTTCGTGAGGCCCCGGGGCATGCCCTCCCGAACACCCGCGTGCAGTTCGTCGAGGATGCGGAGCGTGGCGGCATAGCCCCGGACGCAGAGGTCGGCCGGGAAGGTCCAGAGTATGTTCTCGGAGAAGTACCGGTCCCCCACTTCCTCGTATTCCGGGGTCTCGTAGGCGAGAGGTGGGCCGGCCTTCCCGCAGTGCCGGCCGAAGGCGTTGAGGATGGCCTGGGGTTCCGTGTCGAGGAAGCGGTGGGCCACTTGATAGGTGTCGTTCCGCACACCGAGGCGCTCATCGTAGAGTTCGGCCATGCCCATCAGGAAGGGATGACACCGTTCGCTGTAGCCTTGGAAATCCCGCAGCAAGGGCCAGGCGGTGGCCGCAAAAAACAAAAGAAAAACAATACAAAATGATGTAATGCGATATAAACGAATAATAAACCCGCCAGGAAGGAAGGCCGCGACGCCGAGGAGAAAGACAGGAAGCAAGAGGATGCTTTCGGCTCGAAAGCCAGTCGCCAGGCCAAGGGCGGCGCCACAGCCGGCCGCGCAAAGGAGCAGGGTACGCCAGGTCCGGGGCCGGATCAGGACGAGGAGAAGGCAGAGGACGGCAAGGAGCAGGAAGGGCGCCTTTGCATAGTCCCGGAGCCGGACGAGGTAGTGGAGTTGCAGGGGTGACAGGATGAGCATGAGGGTGAGAAAGGCGGAGATAAGCCGGTTCATGCCGAGCCGGAATAGGCCGTAGAAGGCGGCGGCGCTCATGCCGTAGAGGAGGCCGAAGAGGGGTGTTAGGGCCGACCAGGAGACGCCCAGGAGGTACCAGAAGAGTCCGGCCAGGAAGAGCATGTGGAAAGTGCGGCGCTGAAATCCGGTGAGTCCTGTGACGGGCATGTCCGGGGGCAGGTCGCCGCAGTCAAAGCGGTCGACCGCAGGCGGGCGGTTCGTATGGAACTCAGGGTGCAGAAACGCATGGAGGCTGGGACAACGGGCATCGTCGGGGTTCACGTAGCCCTTGCCACAGGCGAACATGGCAGCGGGGCCGAAACTGGGCTGGAGGTAGTCGGCGGTCTGGCCCCAGGTGCCAACGTAAACCATGCCGACGGCGGCGGCGACCAGGAAGAGCGTGCCGGCCACGGCGGCTTCGCGCCGTAGCGATGCCCTCGGCGGGACAGGGACCGTTTGTGCGCTTTGAGGCGTCATGATGCCGGACATCGTAGCATTGCGACAGGTTCATTTCCCAATCGGATTGGGAGAGCATTGTGGACCCAATATTTCGCAGGTCGTCCTCGACCCGGCCATGAGGGGTCTCCTGTACACGCGGGGGGCGAAGTCTACGATGCGTGGTGATGAGATGCCGGGTGCGAGGGGGTGCGGATGAAACGGAAGAATGCGGCGAGGAAGAGGAGAACTTCGAGGGCGGCGGCGGGGAGGGTGGTATCGACGCCGAGGAGGCGGAGGGAAGGGGGACCGTCGCCGGTGAGTCCGTAGAAGAGAAAGAGGTTGAGGTTGGCAAGCAGGGCGAGGGCGAGCAGCAGCGGCCAGGTGCGGGTGTTCTCGCGGAAGAGGAGGAAGGCGAGGAGCAATGCGGGGACGAGGTGGTTTTCGTGGACGCCGGTGTTGAAGGTGAAGTAGGCGAGAAAGGCGAGAAGGGCGGCGGCGAGGCATTCGTGGAAGTGCCGGCTTTTTTTGAGGGACAGGAGCCAGAGGGCCAGGTAGGCGGTGAGGAAGAGGAGTTTGGGGAGGGCGATGACGCGCCATTCGGTGACTTTGATGGCGGAACAGAGGCCGTCGGCGCCGAGGGGGCCGTACTTGGCCGGATGAACGAGGTGCAGTCCGCAGGTGAGCAGCCAGTTGAAGTTGAGGGCATTGCCGCTCAGGAAGCGGTGGGTGGCGGCAAGATGGAGGGCGCGGAGCATTCCGGGACCGCAGAAGACGACAAAAGCTCCGGCCAGAACTGCGCCGGGCAGAAGCAGGGACACGAGCGCGCGCCGAGGGAACGGCGTATCGGGATGCTCATCGAAGAGACAAGGGATGGCGAAGGGGAGCAGGAGCAGCGGCTGCCACTTGATGAGGCAGGTGAGGGTCAGGAAAAGGGACGCCCAGCACCAGCGTCGGGCGCGCAAGGCCCAAAGCCCGAGCAGGAGCGTGGGCACGAAGTAAAGATCAAAGTAGCCGAGCACCACGTTCAGGAGCAGGGCCAATAGAAGCGCGGCGGAAAGCGGCAGGCTGCGGGTCATGGCAAGGGTGATCAGGGCGCTGACCCATAGGAAGAGCAGCGTGGTGACTTTGAAGCCCGAGAGTCCCGGCGCTTCCCACCGGTACGCGGGGATGCCGAGGGGCTCGAGGACGCGCGGCAGGGCCGAGAGCATGAAAATGCCGAGGGGCGGCTGGTCGATGAGGACGGCGGGGTTGTTGTAGGCGCTCCGAAACCCCTGTTCCTGACTGGTTTGGGCCCAGTAACGCCAGACCGCAATGTCGCTCGTGCCGCGGGGCAACAGGGCCAGGATGGAGAGCAGAACGACAAGGAGAAAGCACGCGTGTGCTAACACTTTCTGGCGGGACATCGGCTCCATGATAGCTTTGCTCCTCTCCCCCACTACTCTACATTAAGTTGGGGGACCGGGGAAATGGGCTTTGGGCCGTGGGCTTTTTGACTGGTTCAAGTAATTTCTTGACAGGAGTGCGATATCATGTTACCTTAAGTTGACAAATACAATATGTAGAAGTGTGCCCGGCGGAAGGATACAAGACATGGTAGCACAATCGGGTGGACAGGCCTCGCTGATTGGGAAGACGCTGGGGAACTATGCGGTGAAGGCGCTGATCGGGCGGGGGGCGCTGGGAACGGTGTATCTGGCGAAGGATGTGGCGCTGGGCCGTCCGGTGGCGTTGAAGGTGTTGCTGGGGAGTCTGGCGCATAATCAGGAGCATGTGCGGCGCTTTCTTCGGGAAGCGCAGGCGGCGGCGCCGTTGCTGCATCCGAATATTGTGGCGATCTACGAGGCGGGGATCCGGGAAGGAACGCCGTACATCGCAATGGAGTATGTGGAAGGGGAGCCGCTTGATCGGATGCTGCGGCGCCGGGGCACGCCGTTGAAATGGGAGGCGGCCCTGCATATTGCGGGCCAGGTGGCGGAGGCGCTGGAGTGCGCGCATGGGCAGGGGATAGTGCATCGCGACGTAAAGCCGGCGAACATCCTGCTGGATCATCAGGGCCGGGTGCGCCTGAGCGATTTCGGGATTGCGAGCCTGAATCTGGAATCGGAGCAGGAGGAAGCCTCAGAGGACCGGCGGCGCGCGGAGGTGCTGCCGTTCCTGGGCACGCCGGAGTACATGTCCCCGGAACAATGCACGGGCCGGGACAACCTGACGCCGGCGAGCGATCTCTACTCGCTGGGGGTGAGCCTGTATCAGATGTTGTCGGGGCAGATGCCGTTTGAGGCGCGTTCGACGATCGCGTTGCTCAACGCCATTATTAATGAGACGCCCAAACGCCTTTCGAAGGTGGTTTCGGGGGTGCCGGACGACGTGGTGCGGCTGGTGGCCCATCTAATGGAAAAGGAGCCGGGGAAACGGCCGGGGTCGGCGCGGGCGGTCGCCGAAGCGATTCGGCGCCTGCAGCAGGAAGATGGCGGCACTTCGGCGTTGCCGGCAGCCTTGAATTCATTCATCCGGGACGAGACGCGGCCACGGCGGATGCGTGCGGACACGCCGACGCCCCCCCGCACCCCCAAGCCTGCACGGCGGCCCCTTGTCGCGCAATCCAGACGTGGAACACCGATTGGGGCGTTGTCGAAGGCAGCGGCGGCGGTGTTATTGACGCTTTCGGCGGCAGGCGCGGGCTATTGGCACTACGTACATCCGTCGAACGTGGCAGAAGCCGCGCCCCTGGTGTCCTCCGGCGTGTTCTCGGAGGAGTCCAGCGGTATATCAAAGGTGACGCTTCCGCCCGGGCCATGGCGGGTCAACGGGCTTCATTGGGTGGGGAGGCGTCCGGCGGTGCTGGTGTCGATGGCGGGTGCGCCGGGCACCCTGGCGCACGATGCCTGGGGCTGGCTGGCGGTGGATGTGGAGAACAAGGCGGTGCTCAGTCCGCGCGGGCCGGCGGGGCCGATGCTGGATACGGGGTATGGCTCGGTGTGGCCGGGAGCGCCTTGGGTGACTTCGATCCCCGAAACGCCGGTCGAGGCGCCATTGCATGACGCGGTGCTGCTTCAATCGCGGGAGGCCTCGGGCGCTCTGGCGACGTTTGCGCAATCCTGGGATGCGTCCCTCCCCCACGCCCAGCCGCTGTTTTCTATGGCGGTCGCGCCGGGCCAGAGTCCGTGGACATCGCCGGGCGGCGCCACGGCGAAGCCGGACGGCTACACGGTGTGTGTGGTGCTTCGGGATGGCGTTTCGGGTGGCGACTATCTGGCGGAGCGGGACTTGCGCGACACGGCGCCGGAAGGGCGGCTGGTGCGCCTGACGGGTGCCGAAGCCCCCATCCTGCGGTCCAGTGTCCGTTATGCGCCGGATGGGAAGCGCGTGGCCTATCTCCGGGAGAAGAGTCCGTTGGAGCAGGAGTGGTGGGTGGTAAGTTCCGGAGGCGGCGAGACGAACGGGCATCCGGTGGCGCAGGGGAAGTTGCACGAGTCGGCGGTGTTTCGCCCTGACGGGGAAGCGCTGGCGGTGAATCTGCGCCTGGAGGAATCGGACCGCATCCGGGTGCTGCGCGTGTCGGACGGGGGCATCGAGGGAGACTTGGGCGAGGGCCGGATCGGGGACGAGTGCTGGCATCCGTCGGGACGATATCTGGTGGCGGTGGCGGCGGACCCCGAATCAGGGAAGGATCAATTGTGGGCCATCGAGACGTCGGGGTCCCATCGCCGGTACCGCCTGACGCGGTTGTTGGCGGGGGTGACGGAGGGGGGCGCGATTTCACGGGACGGGCGCTGGGCGGTGGCCGTGTCGGAGAACGGGGGCGCCCCGTGCCTTGTATTCACGGATCTGAGCACGCTGTTGTTCACGGCGTAAGCGCGTTAACGACCAGAGAGAAGGAAGCGAACGGATGAGTGAAAATGTAAGCAGCGCGCGAGAGAGCTACATTTTCGGCAACTACGAGATCCTGGAGACGACGGGTTCCGGCGGAATGGGCGTGGTGTACCGGGCGGTGGATCTCGCGCTGAACCGGACCGTGGCCTTGAAAGTGCTGCGGGACGATCTGCGCAATCAACCGCATCTGGTGGCGCGGTTTCAACGGGAGGCGAAGGCCTTCGCGGCGCTGGATCATCCGAACATCGTCCACATCTATTCGGTCGGGGTGATCGGGCGCATTCCGTACATTGCGATGGAGTTTGTGGAAGGGGAACCGCTGAGCGAGGTGCTGATGTCGCGGGGCCCGATTCCCTGGCGCGAGGCGCTGGAGATTGGGTCGCAGGTGGCGGACGCGCTGGCCTGCGCGCACGATCATCTGATCATTCACCGGGACATCAAGCCGGGCAACATCCTGATTGACAGGGAGGGCCGCGCGCGGGTCACCGATTTCGGGATCGCGAAGGTGCTTAATGCCTCGACGCAGTTGACGGCGGACGGGGCGCGGCTGGGCACGCCGCAGTACATGTGCCCGGAACGCTGCCAGAACAAGGAAATCACGCCCTTGAGCGACATCTATTCGCTGGGCGTGGTGTTGTTTCAGTGCATTTCGGGACGGCTTCCCTACGAGACGAACAGCAGCGTGGAGCTGATTCAGCGAATCGCATCGGAGCCGCCGGCGCGGCTGCGCCAGTTTGTGCCGGACGCGCCGGACGCGGTGGAACGGCTGCTCGCCTACATGATCGAGAAGAAACCCGCGGCACGGCCGAAGGATGCGCGGGAACTGCGAACGCTGATCGATCGGGTGTTGGACGGGAAGCCGCTCGATGATCATCTGGATGGGATGGTGCACGCAATCGCGTCGTTCCGCAAGTCGCTGCCGCCCACCGCGACAGCGCGCGCGGAGCGGGATGCGACTACGCAGTTGCCGGCGAAGCAGGGCTGGCTGGAACGCGTGTCGGCGGCCTGGTTCCGGCGTTCCCGCGGAACGCGCTTGGGATTGGCGGGCTTGGCGGTGTTGCTGTTGGCGGCGCTGGCGGGTGCGGCCGGCTATCAGGCGCTGTCGCGCCACACGGCGTGGGGCAATCGTCCCAACCTGCGTCTGCTGGCCACGGATGCAGGCCGGTGGCATGCGCTCAATGCGCTGGCCACGTTCTCCGAGGAGACGCCGCAGGTGCAGGTGATCCGCTTCAACCTGGCGGACTTCGCGGTGCGGTCCATTGTGCCTTCGGGCGGGTCTCAGGATGCGGCCGTGGCGCTGATCGGGTTACCCGGGACGGCGCGGGCGGGGCAGCACGCGCTTTGCGTGGTGAATCCGGGGGTGCGCGATGCGGCGGTGCTCCTCTCCCCCACGCCGGTTGAATTTCGGGTGCTGGGCAGCGCTTCGGCAAGCAGCGGTGAACCGGGCTGTCTCCTGGCCTCGGCCTGCGACACGGTTTTTGCGGGCTTGACCCCGACGGAACGTCCGCCCCGGGGCCTGCTGGCTCAGCCGGCGGATGCGGCGACGATTCTGCCGGGCAAGAATGTTCTGGCCCTGGCCGCACGCTGGACAGATGCATATGGAATTGCTGAGTCCGATCCGGAGACCGGCCAAACGCGGCCGTTGATCGGAATCGCGAATGGCCGAGTGCAGCGGATGGCCTATAGCGCCGATGGCGCGAAGCTGGCCTATCTGATGGACGACGGGGTGTGGCTGCTGGACAAAAGTGCGGGCACGTCAAAGTGCCTTCTGCCGGGCCGGGCCGGCTTGGGTCCGATGCCGTTCTCTCCGGACGGCAAGATCCTTGCGGCGATTGCGCAGGGCAGCAACGGCACGAGCATCAAACTGCTGGACGCTGCGGACGGCCATGAAGTGGCGGATGCGGGCACGGGCGCGGCGGTGCTGTGGCATCCGTCAGGCGCGTATTTGTTGATCGCGGCCGCGGACCGCGCGGAACGGCTGCAGCTCTGGGCGGTGAAGAAGGCCGCGCCGTATGAACGCGTGCAACTGACGCATCTGGGCGCGGGAGTCACAGAGGAAGTGGCGGTTTCCGATGACGGGAAATATGCGTTGTCGGCAGAGCCGGAGGTGGCGGCGCTGGTCGCGGTGGCGCTGCCTGAGTCCTTGTAGGGGGAAGCAGGAGGGTGCGTCTACCCCCCCTGCCCCCCCGCACGCGGGGGGGATGAAGAGTCTCACGCGAATCTCGCCAGAGGCGGACAAGGGCGCGAGATTATGCCGGGCCGACGCAGTAGCCGTCTTCGGTCGGGGGCATGGCCTCGGGGCACGCGTGATATCCGCCGGAGTTGAAGAACTGGATAAGCCGCAGTAACTCAGAAAGATTGACCTGCCAGTCCTGCGGTTTGTAGTCGCTGGCGTGGGGGCGGCAGCCGTGCGCACCCGAGTCCACGCCGTAGCCGTCTTCGCTCACCTCGTAGCAGTGATACCCGCACGAATTGAAGAACTGGACCACCCGGAGCAGTTCGGAGAGGCTGATGGCGTCGTTGTGGTCCGTGTCGGCGCTGTGGCAACCGGCGCAGGCGGTCGCCGTGCCGTCGTACTCGTATGCGCCGATGTCGTAGTCCGAGCCGTCCCCCGTGGCGCCCGCCCCGCGACCGTCCCCGTCCAGGGGCCGCGGAAGGCCATCCAGGTCGTCCACCACCCCGCCCAGTTCCGGCGCGCTGGTGTCCTGTCCGGTGTCAATGCACGGCGAAGCCGGTTTCAGGTGGAAATCCCCATTCTCCGGGTCCACAAACAACGGGTCCGCGACGGTGTTCTCGGCATCCCACGGAAGCCCGACATCGCTCACGCAGTGGCTGGCCACGGGTTCCTCCAGCCAATTGAGCGGGCTGAATTCGCCCCACGAAAACACTGGCTGTGTCGGGCCATTGTTCGAGAAGACACAGTTCAAATAACGATTGACAAAATGGAAGGGACACGCGGCGCCCTGATAGCCAATGGGCGAATTAAGGTCTGGCGCAAGGTTTTCGTTGTTAACAAAGGTGCAGTTCACAAAATCCGGGCCATGAAGGTAGCGCAGGATACCATCACACGGTTCACCTTCGCCTTCACCCCCTATTTCTCCTTCTCCTTCCCCCTCACCCTCATATAAGCCATTCGGCGTCGCGTATTCCGAACCGGATTGCTGTTCCTTCTTCCCTTCGCAGAAAAGGGGGGTATACGCCGCCATGATGGCATGGTGAGTGGCCCGGTTGCCGGTGAAGAGGCAATCCGTGAAAACACAGCGCGACGTAATGGTCGGGGAAAACACTGGAATGCAGTAAACCGCCCCGCCGTAGCCTGCCTCATTTCCCGCGAAGAGGCACTTGTCGATGACCCCATCCTGAATGGCGCAATCGTTGCACTCCCCGCGCACGCCAAGCGAGAGCCCTCCTCCCCAGCCAAGGGTTTTGTTGTTCTGAAACACGCACCGCGAAATGGTGAGCTTATTTATGCCGCAGACGCTCAGACCGGCTGGAATCCCGAAACCTGGGGATGAGAGGTCTCGGTTTTCACTGAAGACGCTGTCAGCGATAGTGACGTTGTCAACCCATTCAATATTGGCCGCTTGGACCATATTCTGAGCGAAGGTGCAGCCACTGATTTCAAGCGCAGAACCACGTTGGCAAAATACGCCCAGGTATCCGCTGTTTGCGGTGACAAGACAATGCGACAAAACCACAGCATCAAAGCCATAACTAACACATATATATTCAATAGTACTCTCTATGATACAGTTTCTCACAGTGGCCATGTGAAGGTTATGCAACAAGAGACCGCCTCGACCTCCACGGACTGTAAGACCATCCAGGACGTGCGCGAGACCTTCGCCCCCTGTTGCAGTAATCACCGATTCAGCCGGTTCGCCTGCGAAGGAAGATGAGCCATCGACCACGGCGGGATGTAGTTCATAGTCTCGTTCACTCCGACTCAGTTCTGTCCCGGCGAACCCCCCATACACCTCGACTCCCGCCTTGAGGATCATAGTACCATTAGGCGAATCTCGTCGCTCATCGTAGACCCCCTCGGCAACCCAGACTTCCCCGCCTCCGCCCGCAAATGCGGCATCGATGGCAGGCTGGATCTCACAATAGGCCGAGCCCCATGTAAGTCCGTCCGGGGTGTCGCAGGTGGAATCCTTGTCGACGTACCAGACTGCCGGGTGTGCGGGAAAGGCGAACCCCGCGAGGAGGGCAAAGCCCGCGACGCGGATCATCACAGCATTACGCATGTTCGCATCCCCCGTGTCCAACCCTAGTGTAGCGGATGTACTCGGAAAAAGCCAGCAGGAGTGGGAGCAGGCGGCGTGGATGAAGAATCTCACGCGAATCTCGCCAGAGGCGGACAAGGACGCGAAGGGCGCGGGCGTCACAGAGGAAGTGGCGGTTTCCGATGATGGGAAGTATGCGTTGTCGGCGGAGCCGGAAGTGGCGGCGCTGGTCGCGGTGACGCTGCCTGAGTCCTTGTAGGGGGATGCGGGAGGGTGCGTCTACCCCCCCTGCCCCCCCGCACGCGGGGGGGTGAAGACTGGGGACGCACGCGGGGGGGTAAATGTTGGGGTCACGCGGGGGTTAAGAACGGGGTCACGCAGCGGGGACGCCGCGTCCAGGTTGCAGGGAATAAAGTGCAGCGGGACGCAGGAGGGGGATCAATCGGGTCCGGGGCAGAAACGATCTTCTCCTTCGGCGCAGGGGTGATAGGCGTGTTCGGGGGAGTTGAAGAACTGGATCAGGCGGAGGAGTTCGGAGAGTCCGATGTGCCAGTCCTGGGGAAAGTAGTCGCTGCTGTGTGACAGGCAGTCATGGGCGCCGGCGCCGGTGGCGTAGCCGTCTTCGGTGCCTGCCTGACAGTGGAATTCGCCGATGTTAAAGAATTGGATCACGCGGAGGAGTTCCGACAGGGAAATGGCGAAATCCCTGTTCTCATCGGCGGAGTGAATGCCTTCGGCGAGGGGCGGGAAGACCTGGATACGGATTTCGCCGTCCGGAAACGCTTCCGAGGCGATCTGGAAGTATGCGCTTCCAACGAGGAGGAACGAAGTCTGTTCCGGGGTGACATCGACCTGCGTGGAGACACTGGGGCCGGGCACGCCGAAGTTGATCATGACGGGACCGCTCTCCCCCGCTGCGCCTTCATTCAACGTGAGGCCTTGCGGCGCAACGACACTGTGGAGCAGGTCGAGATAGAGCGTGGCGCCGCTTGCCGCGGGAAGGAGATAGCCCGTGGCGCGGGCCACAGCCATACTTTCGTTGGGCGGCAGGGCATGGGCGCCATCGAGTATGACATCGAACTCGACGCCCTGCGCGGGCAGCAGGTAGAGGCTGACGGCAACCGCGGCGGGAGCGCTGTCCGCGTGTTCATAGAGGTCGCTCACGCGGCAGACGTAGAGGCCTGCCTCGGCGAGATGCGCCGGACCGGAATGCAGAGCGGGATCGGCGGATGGTCCGGCCACAGGCGTGCCGTCGCGCAGCCATTCGTAGTGCAGCGTGCCGAAGCCGCCGGAGGCCGCGGCGGAGAGGTCGAGCGCCTGTCCCGCGAAGAGGTTCAGGCCTTCGGGCTGCTGTGTGATCTGAACATGTTCGGCGACCTCGAGGGAGGCCACATTGGAGACGGCGTTCTGCCCGGGCAACAGATCGTCGGTCACGACGCAGGTGTATGCGCCGGCGCTGGACAAGGCAATGCCCGTGAGGGCCAGGCTTGGACTGTCGGGCGCGCCGAGGGCGGCGCCGTTCTTCCGCCAGGCGTAGTGGTAGCCGCCGCTGCCGCCGGAAACGGAGACGGTGAACGTGTGCGCATCACCCACGTATTTCTGGGCGCTTTGCGGGTGCGACGAGAAGGACAGGGCGGGCGGGGTCACGACAGTCAAGGCGGCGGCATCGGATAAAATGGTCTCGGTGAGGCGGGCGGCATCCCGCACGAAGCAGGTGTACGAACCGGTGTTGGCGAGGGTGAGCGTGGCGAGGTTGCAGACGGACGCATCGGGCGCGCCGAGTGAGACGCCGTTCTTTCGCCAATCGTAGTAGTAGCTGCCGCTGCCGCCGGAAACGCTGATGGAGAAGGTAAAAGACTGGCCGGTGAATCGCTGTCCGCCCGCGGGCTGCGTGGTGATTTCGAGGGGCAGGAATGCGCTCACCACGAGGTCGGCCGGGGTGGTGGTCACGGAATTCTCGGGATGCGCCGCGTCGCTGATGACGCAGGTGTAGCTGCCCGAGTCGGCCAGCGCCAGGGTTCCGATGGAGAACGCGGGGCCGTTGGGCGCGGCCAGGGGCAGGCCGTCTTTCCTCCAAGCGTAGTCGTAGGCGCCGCTGCCGCCCTGGACCGCCACGCTGAACGTATGGGCATCGCCGGTGTACTTGTGCGCACCCTTGGGCTGCGTGGTGATCAGCAGCGCGCCGGGCGCAGCGACTGTGAGCACGGCGGATGCACTGACAACCGAGTCGATGGCGAGCGTGGCGTCGTTGATCACGCAGGAGTAGACGCCGGCATCGTCGGCCTGGACGGCGGCAATGGCATAATCCGCCGTATCGGGCGCCGCCAGCGACACGCCGTCTTTGTGCCAATCGTAGTGATAGCTTCCGCTGCCGCCAACAACCACGACGGAGAAAGTGTGGGACTGTCCAATAGTGCGTCCGGCGTCCTGCGGCTGCGTCACGATGGCGAGGTACTGCGGGGTGAGCACAGTGAGATTGGCCGCGGCGCTTGCCGCGCTGTTGGAGGGCTGGGCGGGATCGTTGACGACACAGGAGTAGGCGCCGGCATCGGAAGCCTTGATAAGGCTCAGCGTCAGGATGCTGCTGTCGGGCGCGCCGAGCGAGACGCCATTCTTCCTCCAATCGAAATGGAAGTTCCCGGTGCCGCCGGTGGCTTCGACAAAGAACGAATGCGACTGTCCGGCGTATTTCACCGCGGCTTGCGGCTGCATAACGATGGCGACGGGGTCGGTGAGCACGACGAGGGAAGCGCCTTGGGACAGTGCATTCCACTCGGGGGTGCCCGCATCTTCGACGTAGCAGGAATAGACACCCGCGTCCGCCAGGGTGATGGGATCGACAGTGAAAGTATGGATATCCGGCGCGCCCAGGGAAACATCGTCCTTGCGCCAATCGTAGTGATAGAGGCCGCTTCCACCGGCGGCGGAGACAGAGAAGGTGTAGGCTTCTCCGAATTTCCTGACGGTGCCCACGGGTTGGGTGGTGATCAGAATTTCCTCTCCGAGCACGATCAACTGGGCTTCCTGCGAGGTGATGGTCAGCGCGGGATAGACGGCGTCCGTGATGACACAAGAATAGTACCCGGCGTCCTGGGGGAGAATCATCGGGATGGCATAGGCCGCGGCATCCGCCGCCCCGAGGGAGACGCCATCCTTGCGCCAGTCGTAGTGATAGCTTCCTGATCCGCCCTCGACGAGCACCTGAAACGTGTGGGCTTCGCCCGCCTGTTTCATGGCGCCCTGCGGCTGTTGCGTGATGTTCAATGCTGCGGGAGCAACCGTCAGGGTGACGGGGCCGGAGGTCTTTGCATCGCCGCCGCCGTTGGAGGTCACGGTGACCGTGTACGGTCCGGCGTCGGTCAGTTGGAGGGGCGAGATCGTGAGGGTGGGGCTGTTGCCGCCGACGGTCACGCCGTTGTGCTTCCAGGTGTAGGCATAGGGCCCCGGCTGGCCTCCCTGGGCGCCGACACTGAAGGTATAGGTGCCGCCGACGGCGCGGGTGGCTCCCGCGATATGCTGGGAGATGAACAGGGCCACATAGACGACCGTCAGCTTCCGCGCGGGCGTGAGCTTCGTGATGACGCCGTCGGTGGCCGCGCAGTAGTACTCGCCGGAATCGGTGGTGTTGAGGAAGTTGATGGTATAGGCGGATTGCGAAGCGAGCACGGTGTAGCTCGAGGTGGTGCCCTTGCGCCACTCGTACGTGACGGGGCCCTCGGCGCCGGTCGTGGCGGTGGAGAAGGTGTGCGGCACGCCGGTCAGCTTCGTTCCGCCGCCCTGCAGGCTTGTGAAGCGCAGGGTGGGGTTCATGCAGCAGGCGGTGAGCCATGCTTCGCGGTTCCCGCCGGCGGCGGTGTATTCCGCCAGGTTCGTGCTGCCGTCCGTATCGATGTTGCCGTCGGCGCCGAGATAGTCGGGCTCGTCGCCGGCGTCGCCG
>CAILVY010000390.1 GCA_903837785.1 Candidatus Hydrogenedentota bacterium | reverse complement strand
CCGGTGATGTCACAGACATCCGTCAGGGCCGAGAGCGACAGGTTGTCGTCGACGTCGACGTCGACGGTGATGGTGCGACACGGCGGTTCGCCCTCACCTTCACCTTCACCTTCACCTTCACCTTCACCCTCACCTTCACCCTCACCTTCACCCTCACCTTCACCCTCGCCTTCACCCTCGCCTTCGCCTCCACACACAATGTCGCCGCGTATCTCACCCCCCGGGTAGAGGAGGCTGTGCACATTCAGGTAGTGTCCCGCCAGGTATTCATTGAACTGCGCCTGCGTCAACACGGCCTCAATGGGGCTCACGCCCGAAGCCAGCGACAATACAACAGGGCCATTCATGCCGGGCAGACCGGTATGGACGTGCGCCGCAGTCGGGTCGGCAACGTTGTGGGTGAGGCGCAGCATCACGTTGCCGGGGTCAAGCTGAGAGAACGTGGCCGTGCCCGAGGCGGCCGATACATTCGGCGGAACTTCCTGCGTGCCGCTCAGGGTCACTGTACAAAGCGGTTCTTCGTGACTGAGGCACAGGCTCAAATTGCTGACCTGTGTCACGAATGCCCCTGCAGGCAACGGTTGCTGCACAATCGTGTTGTCGCCCACACCGGATACCATCCAGGCAAAGCCGCAGTCCGGGCCATCATTCACCCCCAATACGGAGACCCAACCTGCAGCCAGGGCGACCGGGGTGGCAAGCTTCAGGTGGTATACATATTCGGGATAGAACGCTGAGCCGATATTGAACGGTCGTCCGGTGGCGGTCTTCTCCACCGTCACCGTCTCTTGCGCCACGAGCGCCCCCGGCGCGCCGGCATTGTCTTCATAGAAAGACACCTGAAAGTCATCGTTCGCCCGCACACAAGGGGTCCCATTGTAGTGGAGGCCCCACCACCGCACATCGGTGATGCTGCTACTCAATCCGCTGAAGTTCTCATAGGCTAGAAACCCCAGGTATTCACTACTGAACCAAGCGTTCCAGCTGTCCGTCGGGCTCATCGGCGGCTGCCCGAACAGCGTCCCGGGATAGCACTCCTGTGGCGGTCCGGTGTCCGCGCCCAGGCAGAGCGCGAAATCGCCGGTAATGCTCGCCAGACTGCCGCCCGGCACGGCCTGATTGTAGGCCTGGTTGTTGCCGGAAAGTGCCTGTGACCACAGGAAATAACAGCCGGCATCACCGACGCCGTAAATGGAAACCCAGCCCGTGTCGAGGTAGACCGGCGTACTGAGCGAGGCGGTGAACTGGTATTCCGGCGTGAAGCTGCCCAGGTAATACTGCCGTCCGGTTTCCACGCGCACCGGCGTGATCGTCTCCTGATGCACAACGCTTCCGGGCTGGCCGGCGTTGTCCTGATAGAACGTAATCTCATAGTTGTCCGGGGCGCGGACACAACCCAGGTAGAAGGCGCCCCACCACGTCACGGTGCTCACCGGCCACTTCGCCGTGAAATCCTCATAGACGATGTAGTTGATATCCACGGAGCTGAAATACATCGAGGTGACGTTCAAGGGGTCTTTCGGAAGCTGCGAGAACTGAGAAGCCGCGGGGCAGTATTGCGGCGGACCGGAGTAACTGTCCAGGCAAATGGCCAAGTCGCTGCTGCCCGTGAACCAGTTACCCCCGGACAGGGAGAGTTGCTTGAAGAGAGAATCCCCCGCCGGCGAAACCGACCACACAAACCCGCAATTGGGATCATCGTCCACCCCCATGATCGCCACCCAACCTGACGTCAACGCGACCTCCGCGCTCAGTTCCGCGTCGAATCGATACTCGGGATAGTCATTGCCGAAGTTATACGTCCGCCCCGTAGGCACGGCAGAGACGGTAAGCACTTCCTCGCTCACGAGAGCGCCCGGTTCTCCCGCGTTGTCCTGATAGAATCCAATCTTATACTGATCGTTGGGGCGGGTGCACGGACCGGGGTAGCTGAAGATCGTGCCCCACCACGTGACATGCTTTACGGGCCAGAGCAGGCCTGAGAAATTCTCATAGGTCTGGAAATCCAACCCGTCACTGCTGAAATAGGCGTTTTCCACGTCGCCGGCCGGCCCGGGCACAAAGGGCCGTTGAGAGAACTGAGCGTCGGCCGCGCATTCCTGATATGGCCCGGGTCCCTCGCTCAAACAAACGGCGAAGTCGTAACCCTGCGGGGTGAATACCGGCGGGTCCACTTCATTCCAGGATGCCGACAGTCCATCGCCCTGTGATGAAAGCATCCAGTAGAAGGTGCAGTCTTCCGCCGTGGCCCGCTTGATCGAGATCCAACCCGAGCCCACGTACAGATTGTTTCGGAAGGCGGCGTCCCAGCGGTACTCCGGGTAAGCATCCGAACCGGAGAAAGACCGGCCGGTTTCCGTGCGCTTGGCCGTTACAGTTTCCGTGAAAACCGGTGCTCCCGGCAGTCCGCCGTCGTCGGCGTAGACCGTGATATCGAAGATGTCATCGGAGGGAACGCAGACCGCGTAAACGGAGTTGGCACTGACGCCCCACCAGCGAATGGACTGGAAGCCCGAGGCCAGCCCGGAGAAATTCTCGTAGACGATATTCCCGGAGTCCGTCTGGCTTGAAAACGCATTCCAGCCCGGTTCCGGCCAATTGGGCACCTGGCCGAAGACGGCGGCATCCGTGCAGGACTCCGCCGTGATACAGATATCGTCGACCACCATGGAGGTGACCGTGAATTCGATGCGGACGCCTTTTATCCCGGTGCTGGCAACGGCCAGTGGCTGCAAGGCCGTGCCCAGGTCGAGCGTCGTAAACGCCACAGGGAAGTCCGAGGCATCCAATGCCGTGAACGTCACCGTTCCGGCATAACCAGAACCGACCATGGCCTCGAATTTCGTGATGGGATTCTGAAAACGGATGGTTTCGGGCCCCTGCGGGATGCCGCCGTCCGACAAGGTGGTGCTTGTATTAAAGGCCAGGAAATTCGGGGCGCTGAATCCGGTCACCGACCAGCCCGACGTGCCATCGAGGACCGCCCCGCCATCGTTGCCGCCGGGACCTTCAAACGTGATCCCTCTTGTTGCGTAAGAGGTCGTCAGGCGTGTCGTCAATCCGAAGAAAGCCTGCGCGCTGAGTTCATCGAAATTGAGGGAAACCTCCCCCGTGCATACCGCTTGTGCAGGCAGGGGCAACAGTACTGTTCCGGCCGCAACGAGCAGGGCCAGACCGCCGCACAGACCTACACGATGCCCTTTTCCCAACATCATGACCTCTCTCCTTCTACGTCTTTGAACTACTGGTGACCCCACAACATTATAGCAGAATCATCAGGCCAAACAAGCATCTGGTATTAGTTATTCCGATTATTAAAGTTTATGGAGAGGTATAGTAGAAAGACTTGCTGCACGAAGGGAATCAGGTATGCTGAGTTCGTCGTAAAACATTTCTGCGCAACGTATTACGACAAATGAGCCCCCCCCTCCGGGCACAGCACCGGACACGGGTGCATCCCGCACCCGTACTTCTTGGGCTCAACTGAAGCAGCGGCTAGGCTTGCCCCTCTGCATCGCGGCGGATGCACTGCTGCCAACGCCTGTTGATCCAGGCCTGCATATGGTCGATGGTCTCTTCTTCCATGCCCTTGAAGCGTCCTTGCGGGGCGATGTAGTCGCGGAGGGCTTTCAGTCCGCCCTGTTCGGCCAGCTTTTTGCTTCGGCTCGTGAGCCGGAAGGCGCCGTCCTCGATCTCATACAGGATGACGGCCCCCACTTCGACGGCCATGCGGCCCATCTCGACGGTGTCTTTGGCGGGGAACTGCCATCCGGAGGGGCAGGGGGCGCACATGTGCATGTAGCGGGTGCCCTGCTTGCCCACGGCCTTCTTGACCTTGTCGTAGAGGTCTGTGGGGAAGGAGGGGCATGCCGTGGCGATGTAGGGGATGCCGTGCGCCTCCATGATCTTCGGGACGTCTTTCTGATGCTGCCGCTTGCCGTAGGCGGGCGTGGTGGTGGTGCGCGCGCCGATAGGCGTGGAGCCGGAGCGCTGCGTGCCCGTGTTCATGTACGCCTCGTTGTCGTAGCAGATGTAGAGGAAGTTGGCATTGCGCTCGGCCGCCCCGCTGAGGGCCTGGATGCCGATGTCGGCGGTGCCGCCGTCGCCGGCCATGGCCACGACCGTGATGTCCTCGCGGCCGATGGCCTTCAGGCCGGCCGCCAGCCCGGAGGCCGCGGCGCCGGTGCTTGGAAAGACGACATTCATCCACGGGATGCGGACGGAGGACGTCGGATACATGCCGCCGAGCACCGTGAGGCAACTGGCGGGCACGGCGAAGATGCAGTTGCCGCCGAGCGCCTTGAGAATGTGCCGCAGTCCGATGCCGAGGCTGCAACCGGCGCAGGCGCGGTTGCCGGGGAGCATGTATTCTTCTTCGGGGAGATCGAGAATCTTCGTTGCCATACGTCCTCTAGATCTGGCAGTTGATCCACTCGGAAGCCTTCGTGGATATGCCGTTGTTCGCCGCCGTCAAGCTGGTCTTTGCTGCGTCCATCAGGTGCCGGTACTTCACGTCGCGCCCGCCGAGCCCGGTGATGTATCCGTGCACGATGGGGGCGCTGCCGGAGCCGTAAAGCGCCGCCTTGAGGTCGGCACAGATCGGGCCCTCGTTCCCGTAGCTCATGCTCTTGTCAAACACGGCCACCACCTTCGCGTTCTTCGTGGCCTCGATCAGTTCCTTCTTCGGGAAGGGCCGGTAAACGCGCAGGCCGAGCACGCCCGCCTTGATGCCTTCCTGCCGCAGCCGGTCCACCGCCACGGAGGCTTCCATGCAGAGGCTTCCGGCGGCCATAAGCAGGATCTCGGCGTCTTCGGCCTGATAGCCCCACGCCATGCCGCCCCAGCTCCGGCCGAAGGCCTTCCCATATTCCTGGTCCACGGCGGTGATGACCGCCGGCGCGTTCAGCAGGGCTTCCTGATGCAGATAGCGCAATTCCATGTAACCGTGGCAGAGTTCGCCGTCGCCATTCCTGCGCGGGTCGGCCAGGGTCACGGGATTGAGGTTCCGGGGATGTGCGGGATCGAGAATCGTGTGGGGCTTGTAGGGCGGGAGAAACGCGTCCACGGATTCCTGCGCGGGAATCTCGACCGGCATGACCGTGTGCGAAAGGATGTAGCCGTCGTAACACACCATCACGGGGACATGAACGGTTTCCGCGATCTTGAACGCCTGCACGAACGTGTCGAAAATCTCCTGGTTGTTCCGGCAGAAGATCTGAATCCAGCCCGCATCGCGCATCGTCATGGAGTCCTGCTGATCGTTCAGCACGCTCCAGGGCGCGGCCATGGCGCGGTTGGCCAGCCCCATCACGATGGGGAGCCGGGCGCCGGCGGCCCAGTGCACCTGCTCGCACATGTAGGCGAGGCCGTTGGCGCTTGTGGCCGTGAAGACGCGCGCGCCGACGGTCGATGCGGCGATGCAGACAGCGAGCGCGCTGTGTTCGCTTTCGACGGTTACAAACTCGGCCTTGAGTTCGCCCTGCTCAATGATCTTGGAGAGGGTCTCGACCACCGAGGACTGGGGGGTGATCGGATAGGCCGCCACCACCTGGACCCGGCACAGCTTCGCCGCGGTGGCAACCGCCTCGTTGCCGGTCAGCACATGCACTTTGTGTTTCGTGGTCGTCACGGATTCATCCTCAATCGGTTGACGCCTGATTCGGGCACCGGTCACTCTTCTTCGGGTTCGGGGATCATCGTGATCGCGCCGGAGGGACACACCTCAACGCAGATCCCGCAGCCCTTGCAGTAAGTCAGATCGACTTCGCTGCCCACTTCTTTCTTGATAACGCCTTCGGGGCAATAGGCCCAGCACTGAAAACAGGCGGGACGGCCCGCCTTCACCGCCAGGCATTTCGCCGGGTCGAATTCCGGGCGCGTGCTGCGCCAGTCGCCCGTGCGGCCCGCTTCGCCGATGCACGGCGACGACATCGCCGATTTCTGTCCGCAATCTCGCGTTCCCATAACAGCCTCGCGTTTACGTCGTTACGTCACTCAAACCACAGGATCACGTTGCCGGGTCAATCCGCCGCGCGGCCCGCCGCCAGGCGAATCTTCGTGCGCTGAAACGTCAGCTTTGCGACCTCGAAATTCTTCTGGGCCGCCTTGGGCGAAAACGCCTCCGCCACCGCCTCCTTCAACTCATCGAGCGAGACGAAGCCCGTGGCCTTTGCCACCGCCCCCAGCATGGCCGTGTTGACCATGGCCACGCCGGACACGAGCAGGCCCACGTCCATCGCCGCGCCCGTGGCGTCGGCCGTGGCAATGCAGAACTCCTCCCCCACGCCGAGTTTGTCCGGGTCGCGCGGGGTGTTGACAATCAGCCATCCGCCGGGCTTCAGGCCGGCCGTGGCCTTGGCGGTGCGCACCAGGGTGTCATCGAGGACCACCACCACATCCGGGCTCTCAACCTGTGAGTAGATCCGAATGGGTTCCGAGGAAAGCCGGGTGGATGCGGTCACGGGGGCCCCGCGCCGTTCCGCGCCGAAGGACGGCGCGGAGGTCACGCCCTTGAATCCGGCGAGGTACGCGGCCGCCGCCAGAATCTTTGCGGAGGAAATCGCGCCCTGTCCGCCCCGCCCATGCCAGCGAAATTCGCACAATCCGTCTTGCAGCGCCGTGGTGTTCATCAGAATCCCAGTTCCTCTCCCACAATCAGGACCGTTACGTCCGTAAACATTGGCTTGGCCTCGAGGATCAGCGTGGCCCGGCACATCCGGACCCCCGTCTTGCAGTGGCCGCACACGCCCGTTTGCACACAGGGCGTCTGGGCCGCCGTATCGCGCAGCGCCAGCGGGGCGCACACGTCCTTCACCCGTTTGAAGGCGGCATCGAGGTCCGAGACAATCTTCTGGGCGCCCGCCACGAGGATCACTTTCGGGGGGCCGAAAACCATCGCCGCCACCCGGTTTCCCACGCCGTCCGTGCTGACCAGTTGCCCCTGCAGGGTGACCGCATTCACACTGGACAGGAACACGTCGCTCGTGAGTTGGGCGCGCCGGCACGCCAGCAATTCTTCCTGGGTCATGCCGGGGGTCCAGTGGTCAAAGCACGTGTGACCCTTGCTCCGGAGCACATCGAGCACTTCCAATTCGCGAATGGTGATGGAACCCCCCACGCCGACGGCCGCGTTCGCCGGGACCCGTGCCAGGATCTCCGCGCGGGCCGCTTCACGGCCGGGTACGTACAGGGCCTCGAATCCGTTCTTTGCGAGTGAGGCTGCGGCCGTCTGCGCCCGCTGCTCGAAACGCCAACGTTTCAGGGCTTCCTTGCCGGCCAGGCGCTGTCCATATAATTCCCGGGGCGGGACAAAACTCCAACCTTCCCGGGTCTCCAAATCAGCCATCTTCTTGCTCTCTACTGCTTCGGGGCAACTACGTATTTCGCGAAATTCCGAGTATAGCAGAGCCACGGGCGGCAAGGCAAAAGCGCGTTCGCGGTTGATCCGGGAACCCCTTCCGTGTATCGTAGCGCAGATTCAAAAACCTGCATGGAGACGTGAGGATTATGACGACGGACGGAACTCTTGCCAAGGCGCGCTGGACCGACGGGCTGACGCGCTATCACTATCTCGTTCTGACGGTGGCGTGCTTCGGCTGGCTCTTCGACACCATGGATCAATGGCTCTTCGTCTTTGCCAAGAAGCCGGCCATGCTCGCGCTGATGCCGGGCGCCGACCCCAAGTCCGTGGATTTCTACGTGCAGGTGGTCACGGCCTGCCTGATGATCGGCTGGGCCACGGGGGGCATCTTCTTCGGACTGATCGGCGACCGCCTGGGACGCACGCGCACGATGATCGTCACTATCCTGGTCTATGCCGGGTTCACCGGCCTGAGCGGACTCGCACAGAACTGGTGGCAGTTTGCCGGGCTGCGCTTCCTCACCGGGTTCGGCGTGGGCGGAGAATTCGCCGCGGGCGCGGCCCTGGTCGCGGAAACCTTCCCCGCATCGTCCCGGGCCATCGCCCTGGGCATCGTTCAGGCCACATCCGCCCTCGGCAACATCATGGCGGGGGTCATCTACCTCAGCATTACCCGGATGTTCGCGCTGGACAACGCCTGGCGATGGGTCTTCGCGGTCGGGATCATTCCCGCGATACTTGTCGTAGTCATCTTCTTCTACGTCCGCGAACCCGAAAGCTGGCTCGCCGCGCGCGAAAAGGCGCACAAGCTCAAGGGACAGGGGCTTGGGTCGTTCGGCGCGCTGTTCAGGGAACCCACCTTGCGCCACAACACGCTGGTGGGCGTGGGCCTGGCCGCGGTGGGCGTCATTGGCTTCTGGGGCATCAGCGTCTTCGGCATCGAGCTCCTGCGCGAAGTGCTCAAACCCCGTAACCTCGATGGCAAAGCGATGGAACTGTACATCTCCTTTGCGGGCATGGTTCAGAACGCCGGCGGCGTTTTCGGCGCCCTGCTCTTCCCCTACGTCACCGCGCGCCTCGGCCGCCGCTCCACCTTCGGCATGTCCTTCGCCCTGTCGTTTGTGGCCTGCTTCTGCGCCTTCCAGTTCACCACGTCGTTTGTCACGGCGCTCGTGTTCTTCGCCTGCATGGGCTTTGCCCTGCTGATGAACATCAGCGGCTTCACGGTCTACTTCCCCGAGCTGTTCCCCACCCGCGTCCGCGCCACCGGCACCGGCTTCTGCTACAACGTCGCCCGCTACATCACCGCCGTGGGCCTCTTCGCGATTGGACAGCTCACCCTCATGTTTGGACTGAAGACCGCCGTGCTCATCACCTCCTCCATCTTCATCCTCGGCCTCTTCATCCTGCCCTTCGCCCCCGAAACGAAAGGCAAACCCCTCCCCGAATAATCGAAACGGACTCGACTTTCAGGGCGCGCCCGCGCGGCGCGCCCTTACTGTTTCCTGAGGACGTGGCGCAAGGCCATTTCGAGCTCGGCGTGTTTGAACACAAAGCCCGAGGCTTCGAGTTTCTTCGGCACGGCGCGCGTGCTCGAGAGCAGGAGTTCGTCCCCCATCTGACCGAAGGCGAGGCGCACGGCAAAGGCCGGCACGGGAAACGGCGTCGGGCGCGACAGTACCCGGCCGAGCGTCTTCGTGAACTCGCGGTTCGTGACGGGATGTGGCCCGAGGGCGTTCACCGGTCCCCGAAGCTCCTCCCTGAGCAGGCAGTGGAGGACCGCGCCCACGAGATCGTCGGGGGTGATCCAGCTGATATAGGCGGTGCCATCGCCGACCACGCCGCCCAATCCCTTCCTGAACGGCGGGAGCATCTTGGCCAGTGCGCCGCCTTTCGGGCTGAGCACCACGCCGATGCGCGCGTTCACCACACGGATGCCCGCCTTGGCGGCCGCGGCGGTGGACGCCTCCCAGTCGCGGCAGACCTGCGCCAGAAACGTATCCCCGGCCGGACTGGCCTCATCGAGCAGTTCCCCGCCCCGGTTGCCGTAGTAGCCGATGGCCGAGGCGGCAATGAGCGTCCTGGGC
This sequence comes from Candidatus Hydrogenedentota bacterium, assembly GCA_903837785.1. Classification (GTDB taxonomy): domain Bacteria; phylum Hydrogenedentota; class Hydrogenedentia; order Hydrogenedentales; family CAILVY01; genus CAILVY01. The sequence goes on along the minus strand of CAILVY010000390.1, from coordinate 5,853 downwards.
GGACGCTTCAGGCCGGCGAGCGCCTCGCACAGCAGCTTCGTGCCCGCGACCCGGCTGTCGTAGATCCGCTGCTTCCTGGTGTCCGTCCATCGGCCCTCGCCGATGCTCTCCCCCGCCAAGTGCACCACAGCATCAAAACCCTCGATGCCCTTCCGGTCAATGCTTCCCTTCTCCGGCTCCCAGAGCACTTCGGGCTCGTCCATGCCCCATTGACGGCGCACGAGCCGGGACACTTCGAAGCCTTCCTCCAGCAAGCGCTCCACGACAACCGTTCCCACGAGCCCCGTGGACCCTGTGACGAGCATTCGCATGATCTTATCTCCAGCGGACCTTAGTTCAGGATACTTTCCGGCCGGGAATTCTTCAACGCCCGGGTGGTGTTGGTGATGCAGGTCATTGTTTGAATTCTAACAATAACCTGGTGTACACTTCCGGCCGAACCTGTCGGGAAGGAAGGAGGCGCCATGACGTCGATCAGCAAGGAACTCGAACTGGAACGGCCCATTGAAGATGTGCGCCATGAGGTGGTCTTGAACCTGGTGCGCACAGCCAACGTTCTGTCAGTGTTGGGGGCGGCGCTCTTTCGGCGCTTCGGCCTTACGGAGGCGCAGTTCAACGTGTTGTTCGCGTTGAAGTACAAGACGCGCGCCTGGACGCAATCCGATTTGAGCAAGCGGCTGGTGGTGACGCGGGCGAGCATCACCTCGGTGCTGGACAAGCTCGAATCGAAGGAGCTGGTGAAACGGGTCGATGTGGAAGGCAACCGGCGGATTTACCACGTGGACCTGACCGCCAAGGGCCTCGAACTCCTGAACAAGGTGGAACCGGTCTATCGCAAGGATATCCACGCGATCTTCTCGATGTTCAGCGATGTTGAATGCCGGGAATTGACACGAAGTCTCGAACGAATCAGGGAGCAAGCGCCGCTTCAGGATTGATGCGGCGAGGTGGAAACAGGCGCTGCCATCCCCGAGGGGACCAGCGAACGGAGGGCATTATGCAGACAACGAAACACGCCACGAAGAGCAGGGCTGATTCGTTCGACCGGCTTGGATTCTGGGCGCTCATGGTGACCCAGTTCCAGGGGGCGTTCATCGACAACGCGTATAAGTTGATCGTGATCTACTCGCTCAAGAACCTGATCGTGCAAAAGGACTTCGTGACGCCGGTGTGCACCCTGATTTTCAATCTGCCCTGGCTGATCTTTCCGGGCATTGCGGGGGCGGTGGGCGATCGCTACAGCAAGAAATGGGTGGCGGTGAGCACGAAGATCTGGGAGATGGGCGTGGTGGTCTGCGGCGCGCTGGCCGTGGTGCTCCAAAGCCCTGTGCTGCTCGTGTGCACCCTGTTCATGCTGGCCACGCAAAGCACCTTTTTCAGCCCGGCGAAGTACGGCATTCTCCCGGAGACCCTTCCGGAATCGCGCCTTTCCTGGGGCAACGGCCAACTGAACATGTGGACCTTTGTGGCGATCATCTGCGGGACGGCGGCCGGCGGCGCCCTGTATGAGCATTACACGGGGAAGGTCTGGATGGCCATGGTTCCGATGCTGGCCCTGTCGGTCATCGGCGTGCTGACGGCCCTGCGGATGACCCCCGCGGCGCCGGCGGCGCCCAGCCGGCCCATTTCAATCAACCCGTATCGGGGCATGCTCGAGTACATGCGCGTATTCACGAAGGACCGGCGCATGTTCGTGATCATGGTCGGCTACGCGTATTTCTGGTTCGCGGGCGCGCTGATCTACCAGAACGTCCTCGAGCTGGGCGAGATGACCCTTCACAGCGGCATGCAGGTGGGACTCCTGCTTTCGTTGATGGCGTTCGGCATTGGCATCGGCAGCCTCTCCGCCGGGTATCTGTCGCGGGGGACGATTGAACTCGGGCTGGTGCCCTTCGGCCTCACCTGCCTTTCCGGCATGCTGCTCCTGCTGTCCATTCCGGGCTGGGGCTTTCCCACGCAGGTGGTCCTGCTCTTCGTGATGGGCTTCTTTGCGGGACTCTACGACGTGCCGCTGGCGGCCAGCGTTCAGCAGCGGAGCCCGGACGATCTCAAGGGCGGCGCGATCGCGGCGCTGAATTGCGTGACCTTCGGCTCGATGATCTTCGCCGCGGTCCTCTTCATGCTCTGCTACAGCGCGCTGCACGTGACGCCAAACATCGTCTTTCTGGTTACGGCCGTCCTGACGATGGGGCTGTGCACGTATTTCTGCCTGATGGAGCCGGTCTTCCTCCTGCGAAGTTTCCTGTGGGTGCTGAACAGCACGATCTGCAAACTGCACGTTGTCGGGCGGCATCATCTGCCGGAGAAGGGCGCCGCGCTGCTCGTGGGCAATCATGTCTCCCTGCTGGATGCGCTCGCGATATTCGCCTCCACCGGCCATGAAATCCGCTTCGTGATGGGCAAGGAAGTCTATGACACGCGGTGGTCGCGGCGCATCGCCCGGATGATGGATGTCATCGCCATCGATCCGCAACGGCCCATCACCGAAGTGGAAGAACAGATCCGGCAGGCGCTGCGCGAAGGCCACGCCGTGTGCATCAGCACCGAGTCGCGCTACTCGCCCGAGGGTGCGGAAGTGCCGTGGCACCGCGACTACGACCGGCTCGTGGACGGGATCGACGCGCCGGTGGTCCCGGTGTACGTCACCCGGCTCTGGGAGAGCCTGTACATCATCGAGAACGGCAAACTGAAGCTGCGCTGGCCGAACCGTCTGCGCTTTCCCGCTGCCGTAGTCTATGGCGAGCCCGCGCCGGCCGGGACACCCGCCTATGCGGTGCGCACCGCCGTCAATCTGCTGGGCAAGGACTGGTATTTCGGCCGCACGCACCGCTTCCGCGCGCTTCATCGCGGCTTTATCATCATTGCCCGCCGCCATCTGCGCCGGCTCGCACTGGCGGACGCGCTCTCGGGGCAGTTGTCGTATTTCACGGCCCTGGTCGGCAGCATCGTATTTGCGCGCAAGCTCAAGACAATTCTGGGCGAGGAGAAGATGGTTGGCGTCCTGGTGCCGCCGTCCGTGGGCGGCGTGCTCACGAATATCGCCCTGCAAATGCTCGGACGCGTTCCGGTCAATTTGAACTACACGGCCAACGCGGAAACGATGGCGGCGTGCGCCCGGCGCTGCGGGATCCGGCAGGTGCTGACCTCGAAGAAGTTCCTTGAACGCCTCCCGCTCACGGTGCCGGGCGAAACGGTTCTTCTGGAAGATATCAAGGAGTCTGTGAGCGGAAAAGACCGGATCATCGGGATGCTCTTTGCCTTGCTCGCGCCGATTCGCCTGATCGAACGCAGCCTTGGCGCGCCCGCGCCGAACGAGGCGGACCTCGCGACGATCATCTTCTCGAGCGGGAGCGAAGGCGAACCGAAAGGCGTCATGCTCACGCAGCGCAACCTCCTGAGCCAGATCGACGTGATGGGCGAGATCTTCCCGCACAACAGCGAAACGCGCCTGATGGGATTCCTGCCCTTCTTCCACTCCTTCGGCTTCACCGGCACGCTCTGGATGCCGATTCTGCACGGGCTCGGCGGCGTATTTCACGCGAATCCCCTCGAGCCCAAACCGATCGGGGAACTCGTGCAGAAATACACCGCCTCGATCATGATCGGCACCTCCACGTTCCTGCAGGGCTTCATCCGCCGTTGCACTCCCGAACAACTGCAGAGCATCAAGTTCGTGATCTGCGGCGCGGAAAAGCTTACGGACCGCGTGCGCACCGCCTTCAAGGACAAGTTCGGCGTCGAGCCGCTGGAAGGCTACGGCACGACCGAGTGCGCGCCGGTCGTCTCGGCCAATCTCCCGGACTCCGCGTCTCCCGGATTCTTCGTGCGGCGCCTCCGCGTGGGCACGATTGGCCGGCCGATCCCGGGTGTCGTGGCGCGGGTGGTCGATCCGGATTCCGGCGCCGTACTGCCCCCGAACGAAGCGGGCCTCCTCCAAATCGCCGGCCCCAACATCATGCAGGGCTATCTTGGAATGCCCGAGAAGACGGCCGAGGTCGTGCAGGACGGATGGTATTCCACGGGCGACATTGCGGCAATCGATGAAGAGGGCTTCATAACGATCACGGATCGGCTCGCCCGCTTCAGCAAGATCGGCGGCGAGATGGTTCCGCACACAAAGCTGGAAGAGACGCTTCACGGCCTCCTGGGCCTCACGGAGCAGTCCCTCGCGGTGGCCGGCGTGCCCGACACGGCCAAGGGGGAACGCCTCGTGGTCCTGCATACGCTGACAGAAGCACAACTCGAGGAACTGCTCGAGAAGCTGGACGCCGCGGGCCTTCCGAACCTCTGGCGGCCCCGCGCCAACTCGTTCTACCGCATCGAGGCCATCCCTGTGCTGGGAACCGGAAAGATGGACATCAAGTCCATCAAGAAGCTGGCCCTGGCGCTGGACCTCGGCGAATGATCAAGTTCCTCGGATCGGCGGATGACGTGCGGCGCTATGACAATGCCGTTGCGCGCGATCCGCAGACCGGGATCATCACGGGCGCGGAGCCGCGCGAACTCGGTACGCCGCTATCGCCCAAGGCGATGCTCTTTGTGCATGGGTTCTCGGGCACGGGCAACAACTTCCATGAACTGCCCGACCGCGTGGCCGCGCAGGGATGGCACGTCCGGGTCATGCTCCTGCCGGGACACGGCCGGTCACCCTTCCTTTTCGAGGAGACGAGCGCGGAGGAACTCCTCGGCGCGGTGCTCGAAGAATTGCGGGCGCTACGCGCGCGCCATGAAACCGTCGTGTTGTGTGGACACTCGATGGGCGGCGCCCTGGCCACGCTGGCCGCGGCGCAAGTGCCCCTCGACGGCCTCGTCCTGGCCGCGCCGTATTACGCGGTGACGTTCAAGTGGTTCTATCTGCTCACGGCCGAACGGTGGGCCACCCTGCTGAGTCCGATTATTCGCTGGATTCATAACCCGCCGGATCGGCAGCCGGTCAAACGCCGCGAGGTCAGCCGCGAGATCCTCTGCTATCCATGGATCCCGACCCGCGCCTTCCGGACCGCCATGGCGCTCGCGGAGCGTGCGCGAAACCCCGAAGTGCTCCGCCGGGTCCAGTGTCCGACGCTGCTGCTGCACTCGACGCAGGACAACGTCACGGATCCGGGTACGGCGGCGCGGGCCTTTGCCCACGTGGGCAGCGCTGAGAAGACCGCGGTGTGGCTCGACAACTCTGATCACATCATCTTCTGGGACTACGACCGGGAGCAGGTCGCCCGCGAGACGACGGAGTTTCTCAAGAGTCTGCCGCTGCACTAAGCGCGGACAGGCGCGGGCCATTTTGATGAGCTGTGAGGAGAACAGGATGCCCTTTGCTTTTCCTTCGCATCAGGGGCTGATTTCCCCGCTGTGGCGGCGTTGGCCGGGACGTTTTCACGTGATGGGCTTGTGCGTGGGCGCGGCCATGCCCGATGTCGTGGACGGCCTGCTCGGCCCGATCTTTCGGGGCAGGCTCGGACAGTGGATTGGACACTCCTTCATTGGGCTCTTCACCCTTTGCCTTGTTGGGGGCATTCTGCTGACGTGGCTGTCTGCAAGGCTCGGGGCATGGATGGCGCAGGGTCGCGGGCGATGGCAGGCGGCGGGACAAGCCGTGGAACGATGGAATGAGATCCCCGACTCCAAACAGGGAATCCGCCGCACGGCATTTGTGGCCTTCAGCGTCTGGCTGGGCACCCTGTCGCATCTTTGCATCGACTTCATCTCGCACGGCGGCTTCCCCTGGCTCTATCCGTGGCGGCCGCGCGGCCACATCTTCCCGGAGTGGTGGTACACGCCGTGGTTCGAGATTCCCCTGCCGGGCTATGCGGAGCCCTATCCCGCCGCCCCACACTGGTTCGTCTGGCTCTTCCTCGG
>CAILVY010000389.1 GCA_903837785.1 Candidatus Hydrogenedentota bacterium | reverse complement strand
TGCCCCCCAACGGCGTCCACCCCGCGGAAACGCTGCCTGTCTTGCCCTCTGCGGAAATCCAGTTGGACCATGCCGGGGCCTGACCCTCGCCCCAGTCAATGCGGTAGCCGGTAACTTCCGTCTGGGGCCACAAGTCCGTGTCGTTGTCGTGAGAGTCGGTTGGATAGATTGAAACCGTTCTATCCACCTGCCGCAACGTATCCAGTACGGCCGTGGGGACAGACTGGCAAGTCGAATCCAAATCTTGCTGTATCTTCCCAAACAGGTCCTCGTCATTCGTCCTGTTCAGGTCGCTCTTTCGTCCGGTGAGCAGGTCCAAATGGCTGTAACCCTTGAAATCGCTGTAGCGCGCGTGATTGGCGGGCACCTGCAGGCGCTCGTCGATATTGGCGAGCTTCAAGGGTTCTTCAATGCGGTCCCCTGTATCGGAACCAGATGTCTCATAGATGGGCTCGTTCACTGCAGGCTGCAACAAGAGCGCACTCTGCAAGGGCACTACTCCGTCGTTGGCCGCGAAGTGCGAGACAACTTGCCCAAGACTCTCATGATTCATGAGGATGCCGCCCAATGCATACAGCGATTCATTCCTCACCTTCGAGTCCAACGGCGCGGCGGGGTTGTCCAGGAAGCCGCGCAATTGGGCGAGATTCGAATTTGGAGTCGGGGAATAGCCCCCATAGAGAATCAGCTTGCCCGTATATATGCTGGCGGCTTCGTTCAGTTCCCACAGTGTGGCGCCTAAAGACCGCGCATAGCCTTGGGGAAGGTGGAGATCGAGGTCGTCCTGAGAAGCGTCCGGCCAGCCGGCATCGTTCGAGCTCAGCACATGATTGGGTTGGGGCACCCCGCCGAGCGTCGTCTGCAACTCGACGTTTCTAAACGGAATGCCGAATCCCGCCGGACTCGTTCCGTCAAAGTTGTCCCAGGCCAGATCGGCTCCTCCCGCTTCGAACCAGTGGAAGTTCCACAAGTAGACCAGGCTGAGCGCATCCTGGAAGTAGTCAATCCCGAAGTCTTCCCGAAACACGCTGAGTGAGTAATTGCGCTTGAACGTGTCGTAGAGCCAATCGGGCACGGCTAACGGAGTGCCGCGATGCGGCGTGGCCAAGGTCAACGCCATGAGCACTTCTTCGCCGCCCGCGGGACCCGGCACACCCCCGCCCCGTTCCATAAAGGCACGAGCGACCAACCCGCCCCGGCCGTGTGCGATGATGATGAACTGGGCATCGTCCGCCTTCGGGAATTCACCCGCGGCCCGTTTCTCCTTGAGTTGTTCGACCAGCTCGCGGGCGTTGCTCTTCATCCCGTTCCAGACCGCGTTGATGTCGTATCCAATCGGATGCCCGTCGCTGTCATGAAGGAACCACCACAGTTGATAGCGGTTCTCGAGGTCCAGATGAAGTTTGGCCCAGCCGATGAAATCGTCCCAACCGGCATAGGCGCCTTCCGCGTACATCCCCTTGCCATGAATCAGAACGATCGGAATCGGACCGCTGCCTCCGCCTTCAACCTTCCTCAATTCCGGCTCGGGTATGTCGATCGTCTGCGAAGGCTGAGGCTCGTCGAGATTGAGCACCGGGTCAGAATAGCTGTCGTGATCACGGACGATGTAGATGCCGGGCTGATTCACGGCGAATGCAGCGACATCTCCTGATGGTCCCGTCACCGCGGATTCTTCCAGGAGAATCCACTGCCCGGGGGAACTGCCTTGACGATACGCATCGAGCACGGCGCCGGGCGCATGATAGACGGCCAGCGCTGCGCGCACATGCAAGACGGCTGCGCCTGGCAGTACGGCGTCAAAGAGTCCTTTGTCCGGGCGATGAGCTTCAATCGTCACTGCACCGCTCCAGGGAATCTCCTCTGCGAGCGTGGCGAGGACAACCGAACTGCTCGTGTCTGCCGCACGAAACAACCATTCCTCTGCGAGAACGTCCGGCAAGACTTCGAGGCCGCCGCCATTCTCTGTCAGGAGCGACCCGCCTTCCCCGCCGATCAGTGCCTCTACCCCGGCATCCGCGATGATGAAGCCGGGGCGTGTCAAAGTATTCTCGCCCTCGGTTCCGCTCACGCTCAACGTCACCGCAAATTCACCCGCATTCGCGTATGTGTGAACGGGGTGCCGCTCCGTGCTCGAGGCGCCATCGCCAAAGTCCCAGAGCCAGGAAGCGACGTCTCCGTCAACCGCATCCGAGTAGTTGGTGAATCGGACCGTCAAGGGGGCAATGCCGCGGGTCTTGTCCGCAGAGAATGCGGCCTGGATTCTCGGCGGTCCGTCCGACACGGCGAGGTCCACCGCAGAGCCCGGCGCTACAAGGGTTCCCGCAGCGGGCGCCTCGCTGATGACTGCTCCTGCAGGCACCGTGGTGCTGAATTGCAGCGTCACGATTCCCACCTGAAGGCCGGCATTCGTCAGGGCCGATTCCGCAGCGGACCGAATCATGCCCACCACGTCCGGGACCGACACCGGGGCCGGTCCTTGGCTTACGGCGAGGTCCACCGCCGTGCCCGGCGCCACGGAAGTGCCGGCCGCAGGGGACTCACTGAGTATCTCTCCCGCCGGCGCCTCGGCACTGTGCTGCAAAGTCACGGCCCCCACGATAAGGCCGGCGTCCGTGAGGGCCGCGGAAGCGGCGGATTGCTCCATGCCCACCACGTTCGGCACGACAACCCACTGCGGCGGATCCTGCACAAACACCGCCGTAAGGGCCGCATTACACCCCATCTTGAGCGTATCCGGGTTCGTGCTGCCCTCCAGGGTTCCGTTCCAGTGCTCAAAATGCCAGCCGGTAGCGGGAACGGCCGTCAGAGTCACCACTGCCCCGGAACGATAGACTCCACCCGGCGGATCCAAAGTCACGGTGCCCTGCCCCTCAGTGTTCACCGCCAGCGTGTACTGATGCGGAGGACACGCCGTCAAGATCACCGTCGCCGACAACGCCACAAGGCCCAAGAGCACACCGATTAAGCTGCGTTTCGCCATTCCTGGCTTCTCCTCTCCTCACGGAACTGAGCTAGGCTCGAATTTGACTGCCCTCACCCCAAAACATGCCCACTACTCCAAGATAGAAGTGAGCCTAGCATGAACAGGGGAATTCGTCAAGGCTACTAACACACACCAGAGCAATTCGTAGCTCCTGGAACGGGATTGCGTCAGGCCGCCGGGGTAAGCCGGGATCGCTTCTCCTGTCCGCGGATCCATCCTGCGAATTCCCGTCCCATCTCCCCGCCGCTTCTCAGGACATCTTCAAGTTTTGTCTTGCGAATTCTGCGACTTGGGCGCATACTCAGAAATACACGGATAGTTCTGAGAAGGACTTCCAACTCGGAGGGGCGAGCCATGAATCCCAAAGCACCTGTTTTCGTTTTAGGGTTTCTCTTCTGTTTCCTGGGCCTGAGCGGCGCCGACCTCGTGGCCGTTGCGGCGCCGCCGGTCGAAATTCATAACGTTGCCGAACTCCAGGCCATGCAGGGCAACTTGTCCGCGTCCTATGAGCTTGCCAATGACATTGACGCGACGGAGACTTCGGGGTGGAACTCCGGGGCCGGGTTTGCGCCCATAGGTGTCTGGGGAAATCCGTTTACCGGAAGCTTCGATGGCCAGGGGCACACGATCCGCGGCCTTTACATCTACCGGCCAGGCGATTCCTATGTCGGTCTGTTCGGAGTGGTCCAAACCGCAAACGTCGCGAACGTGGGCCTGATTGATGTGAACATGACCTCGGGCGCCGTGGTGGGCGCGCTGATTGGCTACGGCCAATTTGGCAGCGTCAGCCACAGCTACGCCTCGGGAAATGTCCTGGGGCAAAACGGCGTGGGCGGTTTGCTGGGCATGCTGGACTCGCTCAGCATTTCGGCGAGCTGCAGCACCTGCGCCGTGCACAGTGGTGATTGGGGCTCGGCGATCGGAGGTTTCATTGGCTGGGAGCAATTCTGCACGATCTCCGATTGCTACGCGCGGGGACCGGTGCCCACCCCCGGCAACGGCATGAATGTCGGCGGGTTTATCGGCTATACCTCCGCTTCCGGCGGAGGCACCGTCTCCCGCTGCTATGCCGCAGGCTCGGTCACTGCCACCTCGTCCTCCGGCGGCTTCGTGGGACAGAACGCGGACAACGCCACGGCCTTCACCACCTGTTACTGGAACTCCGAGACCGGACTGCCCGCCACCTTGGGCGTGGGAATTGGAGACGGCACCGGTGTCACGGCGAAGACTACGGCGGAAATGCAGCAGGAGGCCACGTTTGCCGGCTGGGATTTCTCCACACCCGTATGGGGCATCGTCGAAGGAGCATCGTATCCGTTTCTCGCCGGCGTGGGGCCGAACGATGCCTGTGCGGCCGGCGTCTTCATTGCCAACGTGCCGGACAACAACCAACCCGCCGCCAACCAGGCCCCATCGTGGTGCTCTCCCACTTCCGCGCTGAATGTCGCGCAGTATTGGGATTTGGCACAGGCGCACCCGAATGCGGCCGGCCTGATCGACCCGGCGGACCCCGGCATTCCGGCGCAAGTCTTCAGCACGACCAGCCTGCATATCGGATGGTTCATGTGCACGAACGGCGGCGGCAGCCCCTTCCGACAGAACTTCGTCATGAACGTGCCCGGCACACTCGACGGCGATATCATGCCGGGTTTCGACGATTTCGTGAAATGGGACGCGGCGAATCTCTTCGGGTACGCCATCCCGCCCTATGCCAAGACCGGGCATGCGTGGAACTTCGCGCATATCACCCGCTTCGATCCGCCGGGACCGCCTCCAAGTGAAATGATGGGCTGGTTCTCCATGATGACCGAAATCGATGCCGGGCGGCCCGTGCTCGTCTCGTTTGCCCACTGGAACCGTGTCAACGGGCACCTTGTGAACCTGGCCTGCGTTCCCGGCGTTCAGGTCGCGTTCTACGACTGGGCCCCGGCTTCTGCCAGTGGCGACGGCAACGCCGACGGCGCGCCGGACGAGTTCTGGACCTACAACGTGTCCTATCCCGCCGAAACAACCGGACACACCGTCACCGCCGTCGGCTATGTCCTCAACTGCGATCCCGACGGCGTTCAAGGACCACTGCCCGCGACCGACTACGTCATCGTACACGACAACTGGTCGAGTACCCCGGCCAATGTTGCTGTCCCCTGGATGGACGTCTCCAATCCCGGCAATCCCACCGCATTCTGGCAACTCCCCAGCACAAGTTGGTGGATCTCCAACGTAACCGCAGACCCCGGCCCCGCTGGCGAGGGCGAGGGCGAGGGCGAGGGCGAGGGCGAAGGCGAGGGCGAGGGCGAGGGCGAGGGCGAGGGTGAGGGTGAGGGTGAGGGTGAGGGTGAGGGTGAGGGTGAGGGTGAGGGTGAAGGTGAAGGTGAAGGTGAAGGTGAAGGTGAAGGCGAAGGTGAAGGTGAAG
>CAILVY010000388.1 GCA_903837785.1 Candidatus Hydrogenedentota bacterium | reverse complement strand
GGAAGGGGAAGGGGAAGGGGAAGGGGAAGGGGAAGGGGAAGGGGAAGGGGAAGGGGAAGGGGAAGGGGAACTCCCTGATGTTCATACGGCCGATCAGAACGGAGACCACTTAGTCGACCTCTCTGAACTGCTCCGCGTGATTCAGTTCTTCAACTCGGACGGGCTGCATTGTGAAGCGGGGACGGAGGATGGTTTTGCTCCCGGTCCCGGCGATCAGGCTTGTGCCCCTCATGGAAGCGACTATAATCCTCAGGACTGGCACGTGGATCTGAGCGAATTGCTACGCTTGATTCAGTTCTTCAATTCGGGTGGATATCATGTTTGCGCGGGTTCAGAAGACGGATTTTGTCCCGGCGCCTCATGATATGATGCAGGAAGTTGGGCATGGAGCCAGATTGGGAGGCGTGAGTCATGGACAACTACGAGAAGCTGCGCGAACTCCTTCATAGACATCCGTCGGGCGCGCCCAAGTCTGAGGCCTTCGATGAGATACTGAGGCTCCTCTTCACGCCGGAGGAAGTGCGCGTGGCGCTGGGCATGGGGTTTGCCCCCAGGAGCGCGCAACGGATTGCGGCAGTGACGGAAGTCCCGGAAGACGAAGTCCTTCGGCATTGCGAGGCGATGGCAAACAAGGGCATCGTGTTTAGCCGGGAGAAGGATGGCGTCGTGGGCTATGCACTCCTGCCCACGATTCCGGGACTCTTCGAGTTTCCCTTGATGACGGGCGGCGGCACCCCGATGCACGAGCGCCTCGGGGAACTGTGGGAACAGTATCACGGCGAAGGGATGGGGGCGGAGTTTGCCGGAAGTGCCACCCCGCTCACGCGCATTGTTCCGGTCGAGGAAACCATTGCCCGGGCAGTGGAAGTGCTCCCCTACGAGGTGCTCTCGAAGATGATGGAGCAGACAAAGACTTTTGCGCTCGCGCAGTGCGCCTGCCGCGTGAGTGTGGGCGCGTGCGCCCAGCCACAGGACGTCTGCCTCATCTTCGACGCGACGGGGGATTTCCTGATCCAGCGTGGACTGGCCAAGCCGATCACGCGCGCCGAGGCCGAACGCGTGCTCCGGCGCGCGGAGGAAGCCGGGCTCGTGCACACGACAAACAACAGCCAGGACCGCCTGAACTTCATCTGCAACTGCTGCCCGTGTTGCTGCACAGTGCTTCGGGGGCTCGTTCAGCTGAAGCTGCCCAACGCCTTTGCCAAGAGCCGCTGGCAGGCCGAGGTTGATCAGGAAGAGTGCATCGGATGCGGTGTTTGCGAGGACGAACGTTGTCCCGTGGGCGCGATCAAGGTTGAGGGCGTAACGGCGAACGTGAATCCGCAACGATGCATCGGGTGCGGACTCTGCGTTACGACGTGCCCGTCGGACGCGGTTCGGATGCTGCTCCGCGACCCCTTGCCCGCCGAACCCCCGGCTTCCGTCGCCGAAATGGGCATCAAGGCGGTTGCGGAGAAGGGACGGCTCGACGATTTCCTTGGGGCCATGGGACGATAATGGCGCCAGGACTCACTGACCCAGAAGCCCGCTCCTCGCGTTCCCTGTCGGGCACGTGATAGCTGCCTTCTGGAATCCTGAATCGCACTCCCCGTCATTTCCGTGCGACGTTCACGGCCGCGTTGTTGCCATGAATAGCGGCAGTGCATGGATCGTATGGATCCCACAGGGGACTCCGTGAAGTCTTCTTCGGCTTTGAGCTGCGCCTTCGGGCTGGGGTAACATCACCAGGAACAGGCATGCGGGCTATTCGGAAGAAACGACGGGATTTCATCCATGTACCTCCTGATCATCATGAAAGTCGCCCTGAAGAGCATGTGGGCAAACAAGCTGCGCTCGTTTCTGGCAGTCTTGGGCATCATCATCGGGGTCGGCGCCGTGATCGCGATGCTGGCCATCGGCGCGGGGGCCAAGAGCCAGATCTTGAGCAGCATTTCAGCCATGGGCACGGACCTGTTGATCGTGCGCCCGGCGCAACACGGCACGGGCGGCGTGATGACGGGCGTTCAGCAGAACCTGACCATCGAGGACGCGCAGGCGATTCTGGAGGAGGTTCCGGAAGTGCTGGCGGTGGCCCCGGGCGTGCAAGGCCGGGGACAGGTCAAGTATTTCGGGCGCAATTCCCTCGTGTCCGTGACGGGCGCGCCGGCAACCTATCTGAGCATGCGCAATTTCGAGATCGAACGCGGCCGGGTGTTCTCTGAGACGGAATCGGAGCGAACGGCGCGCGTGGCGATACTGGGGCCGACGACTGTGGAGAATCTGATGGGGGCGGATGATCCCATTGGCGCCGTCATCAAGATCAATGGAATGAACTTCAAAGTGGTGGGAGTGACGAAGTCGAAGGGAGATCAGGGCTGGTTCAATCCCGATGATCAGGTCTTCGTCCCGTACCTGACCGCCATGAAGCAGTTGTTCGGCCTGGACCGGCTCCGCGAGATTGACATCCAGGGAAGGCCCGGAACGGACCTGCTGGCCCTGCAGGATGCGGTCGGCGAGGTGTTGCGGCGCCGCCATCGCCTGCTTCCGGAGGTGGCCGATGATTTCGAGGTCCGCAATCAGGCGGAAATCGTGGCCACGGCCTCCTCAGTCACGCGCACGTTCACGATTCTCCTGGGGGCGGTCGGCGCCATTTCGCTGCTCGTGGGCGGCATCGGCATCATGAATATCATGCTGGTGACCGTCACGGAGCGGACACGCGAAATCGGCGTGCGCAAGGCCATCGGCGCAAAGGACCGCGACATACTTCGGCAGTTCCTCTTCGAGTCTGTTTTCATGAGCGGCCTGGGCGGCCTGCTGGGCGTGATAGCCGGCGTAGGATCGGCCGAGGCAGTCGGACGGATGACACAATTCACGACTTCGGTCCAGCCGCAGAGCGTCGTAATGGCGATGACGTTCGCGGCGGCCGTCGGCATCTTCTTCGGTTACTATCCCGCGCGGCGCGCGGCGCGCCTGAATCCAATCGACGCGCTGCGCTACGAGTGACTCAGTCGGTCCTGCCTTCATCGAGTTTCGCCGCGCATTCCGGACAAATGCCGTGGGAGAACTCCAGCTCAGAATGGGAGCTCAGGTAGACTTCCAGCTGGCTCCAGTACCCGGAGTCGTCGCGGATCTTCTTGCACCACGCGCAGATGGGCAGGAGGCCTTGAAGCGTCTTCACCTGGGAGAGCGACTCACTCAACTCGTGGAACAACCGTTCCCGGGTTTCTTCCTGCCGGCGCCGTTCGGTTTCGTCCTCGAAAACCAGCAGCCGTCCGGCCACTGTCCCATCCATTTGATACGGGCCGGCACTGCAATCCAGGATGCGGCCGCTGCGGAGGGCGATAACCTCGTGCACAGTATCGGGACTGGGCGAGAGCAGACGGGCGATCATCTGCGTGGCCGCCCGCGGATCGGAGGCAGACCCTGCGAAAAGTTCCTGGCGTTCTCCGCCGGCCGGGAGCGCCGTCCAATTCGAGGGCAGTTCCCACAATTCCGCCATGCGCCGGTTGCACACCAGGATTTCGCCGGCATGATCCAGGACCATGATGCCGTTCACCGTGCTCTCGATTGTCGCGCGCAGCAGGGCCAGGGACTCCCGGAGGCTCTTTTCAGTCTGTTGGTGCGCCCGAATCTCCGAGTCCAGTTCGCTCGTGCGCTGGCTGACCTCGCTCTCCAGGGAAGCGGCGAATTGCTCGATCTTCGTCATTGCGCCGCCGAATTCGCGGGCCAGCATGACAAGCATGGCTTGGATGAAGATGGCGAATATGTACCACGGCAGGTATCGAAGGAAACCACTCCGCTCATGCCATTCGTAGATGCTCCCCAAGGCATTGAAGACCACGGTCCCGAGCACGAAGACGGACAGTGCGGCCAGCAGGGTGATTTCGGCGCGACCCTGACGGCGCGACGCCCAGAAGACGCGCGCCACCTCAGGAATCGTCAACAGCGGAAAAGCGTGCACGTAGAAGTTGCCGTAACGTAATGCGAGTCCGTACGCCGCCAGGCCCATTGCCAGGTAGAGATAAAAGGTTCGGGGCAAATGCCCGGTCAACTTCACTTGAAAGAGACCGAGGCCGCAGACGATGCTCAGCGATGTGAATCCAAGAAACAGGATGTAGTAGCAGAAATGCCAGAGCGCCTGGTCTGTGGTGATTTCCGAAATGTGGAGCGAGATCATGGCGGCAAGGCAAGCGAACAGGGTAAGCGCGGAGAAGAGATTCTCCTGGCGTTTCGGGTAATAGATGAAGAGCGTGGCGTGGAACAGGAGGGTTGCCGCAAACAGGGCGATGATCGCCAGCCGATGTATGGCGTAGGACTGTTCGACGGCCTCGCCGCTGCGGTACTGATCGAGGCCCTTGGCATGGTCCCGGAGGAGGACGGCAAAGTCCCGGCCCTCGTAATGCAGGGTGTTCGGGGTAACCGTCCAGCGCAAAGCCACCAGTGAGTCCAGGTGTTGAACCGAAAAAGCGGCCGGTGCAAAGTCATACGGGGGTTTCATCAGCTGCGGCCCCGGAACGGGCTCTCCGTCAAGGAAGATTTCAAGCGGGCTGATGAAGGGATAGCATTCGAAAAAGACCCGGCGGCCGAGCATGTCCGGCGTGAAGTGCAGCGGAAAACGAAACCAGACCACCCCTCCGTGTTCCTCGAGCGGCTTCGCGCCGTCCGGCAGTCCAAGCAGGTCTGTGGATTTCCACGCCTCGTCCGGGCAGCCGAATTCCTTCCACGCGGAATCGTCGCCCACACGCATCCGAATCTGCGGAGGACGCAGGAAGACGCCTCCGTACTCGGAAGCATCCAAGGTTGATGCGCTGACCGTGGCGGCTTTGCCCGGATCCTCCGTGCGGAGTGCGATCCTGGTTCTGCCGGGGTGGGTGCGGGTGATCAGAAGCAGTAGGCGGTTTGCGCCGGGCTGAAAAGAGAAACGGGGGGCCGTGGAATCGAGACGAAACGCGGTCGGCACATTGCGCATCGCAGTCCAAGAGCCGTTCAGTCCCATAATCGCAGGAGCCTCTGCGGCGAGGACAATACGGGCGCTTGTCGCGGCGTCCGAGAGAATCTCCGTGGAAAGCAGGACGGACGCACGGCTATCCGCGCCCAGGACTCCGCTTAAGTCCAGGACCGGGCCTTCCGTCTCCAAGCGGCTCCAACGCAGACGCGCTCCGGAGGGCGTGGTGACTACAGCCGCTTCCGCAGGCTGCACTTCGTCGATGGCAAGCGGGCTGTTGTCCCGTCTCGCATCGGCATCCGAAAGGCTGAGCGGTGCCAGCACGAGCCAATCGCGCACGTATTGCCCGTCGAGGCGTGCGGGAAGCGCCGTCGCTGTGAGCGCCGAAAACAGGACAGCGCTCAACAAGAAGGCACGCAACGACAAGCGCAACTGAGACTGCCGTGTCATGGAAGCACTTCGGAACACACTAGGGTCTTCCCATCGGGTGGATTGTCTGAGGGCCGCATTATAGCGTGTTTTCCGCGAATCCGCATATTGAATATCATTCCTGCAAGCGCCCCGACGAACTTTGCCGTGCCGCTGGCCAGCTTCCGTTGTTGCGTGAGGCGCCGGCAGCTATTTGACGGCGGGCGCACTCACATTTCCGGAGCGGTCCACGGCCAGCACCGCGTATTGCGGCGACGACCCGGTCTTGACTGCCGCGTCCACGAAATGATGCGCGATGGTCGAGCCGATCTGGTTCTCGACCACCGTCGAGGATTGTCCCCCGGGGCAGCGATACACGCGGTAGTAGCAGAAGTCAGGCTCAGAGTTGTCTTGCCACGCGAGCGTGGCCCCCGTCTCGGCCAAAGTGACTTCGAGGCCGGCCACGGGCGCCGGCGGATCGGTGTCGTAGGCCGTGGTGAGTACGGCCAGCGTGTTGGCACCGAGTTGTATCGACAGAACGCCGTCGCGGGCTTCGAGCAATCCCGACGCCTCCTGCAAATCGCCGAACGGATGCTGAGGGATGTGCGCCGGGTCGTAGACGTAATTCCGGAACGGCTTCCCGGGCGCCAGTTCTCCGAGCGCGATCCGCACGGGAATCTCCCGCTCGTGACGGTTGACTATGGCGATGGACAACGTTTTCCCGGTGTGGTGGAGGACTGCCGCAACGCGAAGGCGAGGGTCATTCGTCTTCACGTTCAATGACGTTGCCGGGCCTCGGAAGAACTTCGTGAGCAGGCCGTAGGCATAGTAGTGCGCCCGCGTCGAACTGTCATTTCCTGAACGCTTGAACAGCCCCCATTTGTTGATGTAGTGGGGATTGTAGTCGTCCGGGAAATCCGCGAAGGTCCAATAGCCCATGCCGTAGACGCCCGCATTTACGGCGGCGATCACCGCCTCGGCCAACTGGATGGAAACCATGGGTTCCATCGGCGTGTCCCAATAGATGCAGACATCGCGCTTGATGCCATCGATAGTCCGGCCATCCTGCTGCGCGCCGAATTCGCCGAGGATGAAGTCCTTGCCCTTGCCGCGCGCCAGGTCAACGCCCCGCTGCACTTTGGCCAGGAACCACGGATAGAAGTACGGGTCATCCGGTTCATACTCCGCGATGTAGTGGTGGCCTCCGTAGACGCCGGTGACGTCGTCCATATTGGCCGCAGCCCAATCGAGCGAATCCCAGTACGAGAAAGGCGAGGCATCGGTCGCCAGGAGGCGGACATCCAGTCCGCGCTCCCTGAAGACCTGGAAGAGGGCGGTGTGGTACTCCTTAAACTTCGGCAGGTCTTTGTACAGGCTGCCCCACGCGCCCAAGCTCAATTCGTTCGTCATGCAATACGTGGTGATATTCGTGGCCCCCTTCTCCTTCACCCAATACCCGAGCGTGTCGGCCACACGCCGCGCATAGGCCAAGCGGTCTTCAGGCGTGGCGGCGTCCGTCGGGTCCCACGTGGTCACGTAGAGCTCCGTGTTCGTCTCCTGTTTGAACCGAAGCATGTATTGCGCAGTCTCATCAAGCTTGGCGCGGTCCCAACTGTTCTGGTGATTCATGCGGGCGAACGACGGGTTCAGTTCGCGCCAGCGCTTGGCCAGCACAAGGTCCAGGTAATCTTGCGTGGCCGGAAACGCGTGGTCGAAGACATGGAAGCCGACCCCGCCGAAGCGGGGGAGGACGGGGTGACCTGGATCAACAGTGATCACCCGCTCCGCATCGGCGACTTCAGGAAAAGGCACACGGCGGCCCGTCTGAACCACTTGTACGTCGTCAAACCAGGCGTCTCCATGCGCGTGCAGCAGCAAATGGATCGAAGCGCGCTCCGTGCGTTTTGTCGCCTGGCCTTCGATGTGCAGCGCTTCCCAACCCTGGGCACCACTGCCCCGATCCGTCCGGCTGTGCGCGATGCTGACCCGCTGCCCCGCGGCATCCAGGAATTCCAAGGCGGCATAGGCCCCCGTGCCGTCCGCCACCCCCTGGGTCCGCACCCAGATCGTGACGTGGAACTCGTCGCCCCATTGCACGGGCGAGAAGCTGCGTTCGAGATGCTGATAATGGAGCGCGGCGCCTTCGGGAACGCGGATATGGGCGCATTGGGCGCCCGCGCGCGGATTCTCCTTGTCCACCGTGAACTCGGCCTCGGCCATAGACTTCCAGGACTGCAAACCATTCTCAAAGTCCTCCGAGAAACGAAGTTCGTCCACCGTCCTGGTGGCCGGGGTGCTTTGGGCCCGGGCGTCAATCGAGAACAGGCCATTGAACAGCAAAGCGGGCAACATCGCCGCGGACATGAGGCATCGTTTCACAGTTGCTTCTCCCAGGGTCGTGTGCGTTCCGGCGAGCATACACGATGACAGGAGGCTTCTTCGAGAGGCGGGATGCAGGCGCATCGAGTCGGAATAGTGCGAAAGCAAGGCCTGTTTAACATTAGTGTTGGAAAAACGATGGGAGTTGTTTTAAGTGTTTCAGCGGTTCTGACACGAATGCTGGTGAGCCATTGATGGAGCGGCGCACCGCCCGAGGCGGCTTAAACCGTTCCGAGGAGAGGGTATATGAGAAAACGCTCTGTTATGGTGTCTTGCGTTCTCTTGCTGGCGAGTTCGCCGGTTTGGGCGGTATCTGAGTTCCTGGATGCGGCGGTAGCGCAGTACCCGAATATCGCGGGGACAAGACTGGAATCGTGCTCGCTGTGCCATTCGAGCGTCCCTGCCCGAAATTCCTACGGCACGGCATACGCCAACGGAGGTTTCGATTTCGTCGCTATCCAAAATCTGGATTCGGACGGCGATACGGTCAGCAATCTCACTGAGATACAGGACTTGACCTTCCCTGGAAATGCGGCCGACACCCCCACAGGTTCCGTGCAAGTGACTATAGAACCTGCGGGCGCCCGCAGTGCCGGTGCGCAGTGGCGGGTTGGTCCCAGCGGAACCTATCAGAACAGCGGTGCAATCGTGTCAGGCATCGTTATTGGCAGCAAGACCATTCAGTTCAAGCCGGTTGCCGGATGGACTGCCCCCGGGGACTTGCCGGTGACCGTGCTCTTCAATCAAACCATCACCCCGAGCGCAACGTACACACAGCAGCAGGTTTCGGTTCCCAATGTGGTCGGCATGACGCAGGCGGCGGCGAGTTCCGCGATTACGGGCGCAGGCCTGAGCGTGGGTACGATCACGCAGGCGTCGAGCGACACGGTGCCCGCCGGTTCCGTGATCAGCCAGAATCCCACCGGCGGCGCGCAAGTGGCGCCGGGGACGGCGGTGAATCTGGTGATCTCGACCGGCCCGGCCCCGGTTGCGGTTCCCAATGTGGTCGGCATGACGCAGGCGGCGGCGAGTTCCGCGATTACGGGCGCAGGGCTGAGCGTGGGTACGATCACGCAGGCGTCGAGCGACACGGTGCCCGCCGGTTCCGT
>CAILVY010000387.1 GCA_903837785.1 Candidatus Hydrogenedentota bacterium | reverse complement strand
TCGATGCCCGCATCGAGTAATTCGAGCACGGCCGCGGCCACGGGCGCGGAGTCGCTTTCGATCGTGGTTTCGAACTCGATGCCCTCGCGCACCGCCATGATGGCGATGCCGTGGCGCCCAAGGTCGCCGTTGACGATGAGGAGGTCGCCCGGTTTCACTTCACTTGGTGCGATCGTCCGATCATGCTCGATCACGCCGATGCCGGCCGTGTTAATGAAGAGCCCGTCGCCGTTGCGGTAATTGACCACTTTCGTGTCGCCGGTGACAAGCTTGACGCCGCACGCATCGGCGGCGCTTCGCATCGACGCGACGATCCGGCGCAGCACGGGGATTTCGAGCCCCTCTTCGAGGATATACCCCGCGCTGAGAAAGAGGGGCCGTGCGCCCGCCATCGCGAGATCGTTAATCGTGCCATGCACTGCCATCGACCCGATGTCGCCGCCGGGGAAGATGATCGGCTGCACGACGTAGGAATCTGTCGTGAAGGCAATGCGCGTGCCCGGGACGTCGAGCCGCGCGGCGTCGTGCCGCTGGTTCAATGCCTCGTTGTCAAAGCCCGTCATGAACACGCTTTCGATCAAACGATGCATGATGGAGCCGCCGCCGCCATGCGCAATCGTGATATGCGTCGCCGGATCATGGGGGCGCGGGCAGGCTAGCAAAGACTCGACTGACGGGGCAGCATCATTCGTCGCCACGGCGGGACTCCTCCCTTTTCTTCACGCATGCATGGATTTCAGGCATGCCGTTTGTATCGGAAATACGCAGCGCACGCGCCCTCGCTCGAAACCATCGGCGCGCCGAGCGGATGTTCGGGCGTGCATCGCATTCCAAAGGCGAGGCACTCGTGCGGTTTCTTGAGTCCGC
Organism: Candidatus Hydrogenedentota bacterium; assembly: GCA_903837785.1. Taxonomy (GTDB): domain Bacteria; phylum Hydrogenedentota; class Hydrogenedentia; order Hydrogenedentales; family CAILVY01; genus CAILVY01. The sequence goes on along the minus strand of CAILVY010000387.1, from coordinate 42,021 downwards.
GCAGGATCTGCCCCGCGATGCACTCCTTGCACTCCTCGGCCGTGTATCCTGTCAGTTCGAAGCGGCGATCCGCATCGTAGAAGGCGTAGTCCTCCCTAAGCCCGAGCCCGCTCGCGGGGATCTCGCCCAACCCCCGCCACTTCCGGGCGGTCACTTCAAAGACTTCTTTGATGATTGCCTGCGCCGACAGGTTGCCCTCCCGCGTCACGGAGCGGACATATTCATTTTCGACCGCCGCGCGTCCCTCTTCGAGTTGTCGGACGCACAAGAAGATCCCGTGGAGAATATCGACCGGTTCAAATCCGGTCACTACGATGGGCGCATGAAACTCGCTGGCGATCGGCTCGTATTCCGTGAAGCCCATGACCGTGCACACGTGCCCCGCCGCGAGGAAGCCCTGAACCGCGCACACCTCGGAGGCGAGGATGGCGCGCATCGCCGGCGGCACGAGCACATGCGAAGAGAGGAGCGAGAAGTTCTTCAGGCCTTCACGTTTCGCCTGAACGACGGCCAGGGCGTTTGCCGGGGCGGTGGTTTCGAAGCCGACGGCGAAGAACACCACTTCCTTGTCGGGATGCTTTTTGGCCATCTTCACCGCGTCGAGCGGCGAGTAAACCATGCGCACGTCGGCGCCGGACGCCTTGGCGCCAAGCAGATCGATGTGGCTCCCGGGCACGCGAAGCATGTCTCCGAAGGAACAGAGGATGACGCCGGGGCGCTGGGCGATGGCAATGGCCTTGTCGATCAGTTCGACGGGGGTTACGCAGACCGGGCAACCGGGCCCGTGCACGAGCGACACCCCTTCGGGGAGCAATTCATCGATGCCGAACTTCACGATGGCATGCGTTTGGCCCCCGCAGATTTCCATGACAGTGTGCGGCTTCGTAGTGATGCGCCGCAAGCCTTCAGTCAGGGTCCGCACCCGGTCCCGGTCGCGGTATTCATCCACGAACTTCATGCCGCGGGTTCCTCCGCCTCCTCCAATGCCGCAATCTGTTCAAGGTCCTTCAGTATCTGGGCGGCCTCGTCCTCGTCGACCACGCTGATGGCGAGCCCCGCGTGAACCAGCACGTATTGGCCCGCGGTGGCCTCGGGCGTCATGGCCAACGACACTTCCTTCAGCATGCCGCCGAAGCTGACGCGCGCATTCCGAATCAAGGGATCGCTCTCATCGATACTCACAATTTCGCCGGGCACCGCAAGGCACATTGCCGCGTTCCTTTCCGGGCCGCTTGGCCCGCTATTGGCCTTCTTTCCCTCGCCTTAATGCAAACACTGCCTGGCCCAGCGCGATTCCGCCATCGTTCGGCGGCACGTGCCAGGGCCAATGCGGCCGCAGGCCCCGCGCGCGCAAACCGTCCAGGCTGCTTTCGAGCAAGAGCGTGTTCTGAAAACAGCCGCCGGTCAGGACCACGTCGGCAATGCCGATGCGCTCCGCCATTGCCGCGATGCCCTCGGCCGCGGCGGCATGAAAGCCCGCCGCAATACGCCCGGCGTCATCGCCTCGCGCCATTGCCGAGAGTATAGCCTTCAGGACGGGTTCCCAGTCCAGAACCAGGCTCGCGCCGTCCTGGGCAATGCCGAACAGCGAGATGGGGTCGGCCGGGCCATGCCGTTCCGCGGCGAATTGGAGCGCCATGGCCGCCTGTCCCTCGAAGCTGCACCGCTGGTGCAGCCCGGCAAGCGCCGCCACGGCGTCGAAAAGCCGTCCGGCACTCGACGTCTCGGGGCTGTTCAACCCGCGCCGAAGCATGTGCAACAGCGGAGTACGCTCTCCCGGCGAGAACGATTGTATCGGCGGCGTCTCCGCGACCGAGGCCAGGTCCTCGCCGAAGATTTCGAATAACAGGCCCAAGGCGGAACGCCGGGGTTCCTTGACCGCCCGGTCGCCGCCCGGCAGACGGAACGTGCGGAGATGTCCGGCGCGCGTGAAATCGTCCAGCGTCGCGAGCAGGAATTCGCCGCCCCAAATCGTTCCGTCAAGCCCGTAACCCGTGCCGTCCCACGAGACGCCGAGCACGGGTCCCTCGAGGCCGTGTTCCGCCATGCAGGCGAGCACATGCGCATAGTGATGCTGCACCTCGGACAGCGGAAGCGCCTGTTTGCGCGCGTGCCGCGAGGCCAGATAGTCGGGATGGAGGTCGCACGCGGCCTGCCGGGGCGCAGCGTGATAGAGCCGCTCCAGCGCCTGTTCCGCTTCAAGAAATGCGTCGAATGCACGTGGCGTTTCGAGGTCGCCGATATGCTGGCTGAGGAAGACCCGGCCTTGCTTGGCGATGGCGACTGTATTCTTGAGATGCGAACCGAACGCCACAGTATCCGGACCTGTGGCCTGCACGCGCACGGGCAGGGGCGCGTAGCCACGCGCGCGGCGAAGAACCATTTCACGTCCTGCCGCCACTTGAACGATCGAATCGTCCACATGCCGGACGATGGGCCGGTTGTGCATCAGAAAGAGATCCGCGATGCCGTGCAGCCGTTCCAGCGCATCGCGTTCATCAATGCAGATCGGTTCCTCACTCAGGTTGCCGCTTGTCGCCACGAGCGGAAACCCCAGCGCCTCGAGCAGGAGGTGATGCAGTGGCGTGGCCGGAAGCATCACGCCGAGCCGAGGGCAGCCCGGGGCCACGGCCTCCGCCACCGCGCCCCGGACGGGCTTTCGCCGCAGCAGCACAATCGGGCATTCGGGCGACTCGAGCAGGCGCGCCTCCAAATCCGAGACGGCGCAATCCTCGCGGACTTGTGGCAGTGCGGGATACATCAGCGCGAACGGCTTCTCTTCGCGATGCTTGTGTGCACGGAGCCGGCCCACGGCCGCCTCGTTGCGCGCATCGGCCATCAAATGAAACCCGCCCAGGCCCTTCACCGCCAAGAGGCGTCCTTGACGCAACGCTTCCGCCGCCTCGCACAGCGCCGCATCACGCGCCGAGAGGACATTGCCCCGCTCATCCCAGAATGCCAGATGCGGACCGCACGCCGGGCAGGCCGTCGGCTGCGCATGAAAGCGCCGGTCGGCGGGATCTTCGTATTCCGCGCGGCACGCCGGACACATGGCGAAATCCCGCATCGACGTGTTGGGCCGGTCATAGGGAAGGCGATGGAGTATCGTAAAGCGCGGTCCGCAATTCGTGCAGTTCGTGAAGGGGTAGCGGAAGCGGCGCTCGTTTGGATTGTGGATATCTTCCAGGCAGTCCGGGCACGTGGCAATGTCCGCCATAATCAAGGCGAGGGGATCCCCGGCGCCGTCACTGTGCCGAATCTCGAAATGGCGGCTGCCCATCGGGGTGGTCCATTCGGCCTGCACGCTTTCGACCAGGGACAGGGGCGGCCGTTCGGTTTCTAGCGCGTCCAGGAACGCCTGCAGGGAAGGCTGCGAGGATTCGGCTTCGATATACACGCCGCCCGGCGTGTTTTGCACATAACCGGCAATCCCCAGGCGCCGCGCCAGGCGATAAACGAACGGCCGGAATCCGACGCCCTGCACCGCGCCCTGAATTGACACGTGTACGCGCGCTGCGTCCATCAGGCGCCGGAGGCGGCCTCCCGCAGCCAGGAACACCACGCATCCACGCCCTCGCCGGTGCGGCAGGAGACGTTCAGGATGGGCACGCCGGGCCGGAGCCCCAGGACGTACCCCCGGAAGATCTCGACGTCAAAGTTCACGTAAGGGAGCAGGTCGATCTTGTTGAGAATGACGAGGTCCGCCGAGCGGAAGAGCTTGGGGTACTTGGCGGGCTTGTCGTGCCCCTCGGTTGTGCTGACGACGGCCACCCGCTTGTTTTCGCCCAAGTCAAAGCCGACGGGACACACGAGGTTGCCGACGTTCTCAATCAGAAGCAGGTCCAGGTTGGCGAGGTCAAAATCGCCCAGCGCCCGGCCCACGAGGTTCGCTTCGAGATGACAGCCCCCGTCCGTGTTGATTTGGACGACGGGCGCATTGCACGCCGCGATTCGCTCCGCGTCGAGCGTCGTGTCCGGATCGCCTTCGATGACGCCGATCCGAGGCGTGCCCTGAAGCGCCCGCAACGCCACTTCGATCAGGGAGGTCTTGCCCGAGCCCGGCGCGCTCATGATGTTGACACACGCGACGCCCGCCCCCTCCAGGCGCAGCCGAACCCCCTGCGCGAGTTCGTCGTTGACTTTCATCACCTTTTGAACGACTTTTACTTCCATTGATTCTTCCTTTCCGCCACTCTCCCCTCAGGATACACCCGGCGGGCATCAAGTCATTCCCCCGGATTGCGCCAGGCGGCGGCCCGGAGGACACGAAACCACGAGGCCGTTTCGCCACCCTATTTCCCCTGCTTCGCCTCCTTCTTCAACACTTTCTCGAGCACGGGCTCGATTCCGGCGTAAGTATGTTTCAACTCTTCGGCGTTCATCTGGCGCGCGGCAAGCTGCTGTTCGAGAAAAGGATCCCCCTTGGGCAGCACCGCATACGTGAAGATGCCGTGCACGCCCTTCTTCGGCTCCTTGCGCAATGAATACGCGGCCAGGGTGGCGCACTCGTCTGTGGACCACACGAGCACGGGCGCCCAGTGTTTTGGGGGGGTCCCCGCGTCCACTTTCATGACTTCGCGCTGAAACTCCTTGCCGTGCCGGTGCACACAGGCCCGGTAGAACGGCGTGCGCGCGGCGAGAGCCTTGTCGGCCGGTCCGTACCACAGCAGCGTGAATTCGTAGAGGACGCCGTCCTTGAAGCCGTAATTCGCCAGGCACCACAAGCCGAGGAAGGGATCCTTGTCGAAGTGCTCCTCAAGGCTCGCATTCTTGAGGGTGGCATCCACGGGTTTTCCGTCGGCGGTGATGCCCTGGCCCTTGGCTTTCGGGTGATTCTTCAGGAAGTCCGCGAGGGGCATGCCCGGGCGGGCGCCTTTCAGGACCAGGCCCAACTGTGTCCAGGTGTCGGTCTCCTGCGCCAGGGCGGACGCCGAGAACACGAGGCTCAGCGCGACGAAACAGTGCGTTAGTTTCACGGGGCGTTCCTTCTGCTCCAGGGGTGCACCGGCCCTGCGTTTCGGGAAGCGGGCTTCGCCCAGGTCTCCGCCTGCGCCGGAATGCCTTGGAGGTTTCCTTTTGCCTGGCGTCAGGGTATCATGGAGTGCGAATAAAACCAAAGCGTGCCGCTGAATCCGGAGGCGCTGGACGGCGTTCCGGAGGGATAGTGGGGAAACGTGTGCGACACGAAAGGAAGACCGGATGCAGGAGACGAACACGTCGGCCATCGAAATTCCCGGGGATATGATCAACAAGTGGCAGGGCGTGGTGGACATCATGGCCGAGTTGATGTCCGTGCCCGCAGCGCTGATCATGCGGCTTCAGCCGGGGGAGATGGAAGTGTTCCGGTCAAGTCAGCGGAGCCGTAATCCGTTCCAGGCAGGGATGCGCTTCCAGCTCGAAGGGCTCTATTGCCGGGCCGTCATTCAGAATCGAGAGCGGACGCACATTCCGAACGCGCTCGCCCATGAGTGGTGGAAGGAGAGCGCGGCCGCGTGCACCGGCTACATCGCATACTTGGGTTTCCCCTTGTTCTGGCCGAACGGCGAGCTCTTTGGAACCGTGTGCGTGCTGGACGCCAAGGAGAATCGCTTCGAGGGCGTCATCGAAGAACTGATGATTCAGTTCAAGGAACTGATTGAGAGTCATCTGGGGCTCCTGTTCGCGAATCACGAACTGGCCCGGCATGCGAAGGAATTGGAGCATAGCCTCGAGGAGATTCACAAGCTGCGCGGCATTCTTCCCATCTGCGCGATGTGCAAGAGAATCCGAAACGACGAAGGCTATTGGCAGGCCGTGGATGTCTATCTGCGCGAGCACGGCGAGATGAAATTCAGCCACGGTTATTGCCCCGAATGCCTGAAAATCGCCCGCGCCGACATGGCCTGAGCCGAAGACGGGGCGCCCATGCCGGAGGGATACAGCAGGTGATAAGCACCCTCATCATTGCAGGTTCTGTTGCAGGCGCGCTTGCGGCGGTGACCGCCATTGTGTGGGCGGCCCGCCAATTGCGTTCAAGCCGTTCCGCCGTCTGGGTGGAAGAGACAGCGGCGGCCCCGGCGCCCAAGGCTCCTTCCGCGCCGGCCGTCGCCGTTCCGGTGCGTGAGACGGAAGTCCTGGAGCGGAGCAAGGTCATCATCCACGGCCTCTTGCTGAGCGTGCATGAAAGCGTCGAATCGCTTGTGGGCGAGATGTCGGACTACAACAACAGCCTCACCGCCCACAAAGCCGCCATCAAGAAGGCGATGACTGTGGCCGCCCTGCAGGAAGTCGAACGCCTGATGATCGCCGAAGTCGATTCGATGCAGCGGGGCACGCTCCGGTATCGGGAGCGGCTCGAAAACGCGGAATCGACGATCCGCCGGCAGGAGGAGGAGATGCAGCGGCTCAATGCCGACGCCACGATCGATTTCCTGACCAGGCTCCCCAACCGGCGCACGCTTGACACGCGCTTCAGTGAAGAATGGGCTCGCTTCAAACGTTACGGCGGCCCGTTCAGCGTGGTCATGCTCGACGTGGATTACTTCAAACGGATCAATGACCGGCTCGGCCATATCGCGGGCGATCGCATCCTGCGCGCCGTGGCGGGCGTTGCCCAGGAACAAAAGCGCGAATCCGATTTTCTGGGGCGCTTCGGCGGCGAGGAATTCGCCTTGCTGCTGCCGGAAACGCCGCTGAAGCAAGCCGTGGCCGCGGCCGAGAAGATTCGCAAAAAGATCGAAGGCTCCCGGTTCAACTATGAGGGTTCCGCGGTGACTGTGACACTCAGCGCCGGCGTGGCGGAAGCTGCCAAAGCCGACCGAGACGCCGCCGCCCTCCTGGCGCGCGCCGATGCCGCGCTTTACCGCGCCAAGGAACAGGGCCGGAACCGCGTGGAGGCCGCGCCGGAGGCGTAGGGTCGCTGTGCCTCAGCCCATCTCAGCCGAAATGTGCCTGCAAGAACGCGAGGTCGATTTCGGGATAAACGGGAAAGCGGTCCAACAGGGCTTTCGTGCGCGCCAGCGCCAGGTCTCGCACTTCGGGCTGGAGTACGTACGCGCGCTTGCTCGGCTGTCCGGCGTTTGGGCCTTTGTCGATTAGCCCGGGCTTCGTCCCATCGAGCACAAGCTTGATGACCGCCGCGATTTCCTTCATCTCGTCCACGCCCATGCCGAGTGTGGTGACGGCGGGCGTGCCCAGCCGCAATCCGCTCGTGATAAGCGGGCCGTTCGGATCGAAGGGCAACGAGTTGAAATTCAGCGTCACGCCGCATTCGCGCAGCGCGCCCGCCGCCTGGCGTCCGGTGAGTCCGCAACTCGCGCTGACGTTAATCAGCATGAGATGGTTGTCCGTGCCGCCGGTGGCCAGCGTGAGTCCCTGATCCATGAGCGCCTGGGCGAGGGCGCGGGCGTTCGCCACAATCCGCGCGGCGTAATCCTTGAACGCGGGCCGATTCGCTTCCGTGAGCGCGACGGCTTTCGAGGCGATGATGTGGCCGAGCGGCCCGCCGATCACGAGCGGGCAGCCCTTGTCCACGTATTCGGCGAACTCTTTCTTGCACAGCACGATCCCGCCGCGCGGGCCGCGCAGGGTCTTATGCGTGGTCGAGGTCACAACATGGGCATGCGGGATGGGATTGGCGTCGCCCTGGAAGACCCCGCCGGCCACAAGTCCCGCGAAGTGTGCCATGTCAACCATGAACACCGCGCCGGCCTTGTCGGCGATTTCGCGCATGCGCCGGAAGTTGATCTCACGCGGATACGCGCTGTAACCCGCAAGCAGAATCAGCGGCTTGATTTCGAGGGCCATCTTCTCGAGTTCATCGTAGTCGATGAGCCCGGTTTCGCGGTTCACGGCGTAGCTGTAGGCGTCGAACATCTTCGCGGACAGGTTGCGCCGGTAGCCGTGGGTGAGATGACCGCCCGAGTAATAGTCCATGCCCAGCAGGCGTTGATTGCCCAATGCCTGGCGTACCGTGTCCCAATCCGCACGGGAGAGCTTTGACGGGTCTTTGCTGCCCAGCTCCTCGAGTTTCGGCGTCTCCACCCGCGCCGTAAGGATGGCCCAGAAGGCGATCATGTTGGCATCCGCGCCGCTGTGCGGCTGGACGTAGGCGTGTTCCGCGCCGAAAAGAGCGCAGGCCTGTTCGCAGGCGTATGCCTCAACCGAGTCCACGTTTTCGCAGCCTTCGTAGAAGCGCTGGCCGGGGAAGCCCTCCGCGTACTTGTCGGTCAGCAAGTTGCCCATGGCGAGCTGCGTGGGCAGCGAGCAGTAATTCTCGCTTGCAATGAGCTTCAGATGGCTGCGCTGATCGGCCAGTTCCTGCACGACGGCGCGCGCCGCCTGCGGCGCCACGGACGCCGTGGCCGAGAGGCTCGCTACATAGCCCAGGAATCCCGCATCGACGTCTTCGGGCCGGGTCTTGCTCAAGTAGGCATTAATCGCAGCGTGTGACATGTTTCGATCCTCCGCGTGGGTCTTCGCTGTCCGCCTGTCTGTCCGAAATGCAGGCACCCCGGCCTGAATTGCGGGTTCGACAACCGACTGCGCGAGATGGAAGGCCGTATGTTACTGCTTTCCGAAGGCCGAATCAATTGACCACGCGAAATGCCGGCCGTGCGCCAGGCTGGCCCGTTCTTAGTCTCGCCGTCCGTTCCCACTGGCGATTCCGGCCGCTTCGGCGGCAAGCAGTGCGAAGGGGGGGGCTTCGTTCTTGCGTCCTTCAGCCTGAAAAGACTCGGAGCCATTGGCAACCTCTTTGGCGCCCACCAGACGCGTAAAGGCCCTTGCGACATCGTCGAGTTCCAACGCTTGGTCAGAGAGGTTTTCGCCCACGGAGACCGAGCGCTGGGTGTTGTCCGCATTCGTTTGCGTGATCTCCTGCATGTGTGCCACGGCCCGGTTGATCTGCTCGATGCCCTCGGACAACTGCCCCGTGGCCGACGCGACTTCGGCGATAAGCTGGTTGAGCCCCTGGACGTGCTGCTCGATTTGTTCGAGCGTGTTCCCGACTTCGCGGGAGGCGGCCACCCCGCGTTCGGCGTTGCTCTGCGATTCCTGAATCAGCTCCGCGGTGCTTCTGGCCGCTTCTCCGCTGCGGTGCGCCAGGCTGCGCACTTCTTCGGCAACGACGGCGAACCCCCGTCCGGCATCTCCGGCGCGGGCCGCTTCCACGGCGGCATTGAGCGCGAGCAGATTGGTCTGAAAGGCAATCTCTTCGATGGTCTTGAGGATCTTCTTGGTTTCGTTGGCCGACCCCGTAATATGGGTGATGGCCTCGGTCATCCGGGACATTGCCTTGCGCCCCTCATCCGCGGCCGCCCGCGCTTCCTCGGCCAGGGCATGCGCCTGCTCGCTGTGTTCCGCGTTCTCGCGCGTCATCATCGCCATTTCCGCCAGGGACGCGCTGGTCTGCTCGATGGACGCGGCCTGCTCTCCGGCGGCCTGGGACAAGACTTGTGAGAAAGAAGCCACCGTCCTGGAGGTTTCTTCGATGCTTCGCGCGCCGCGCACAAGACGGAGCACGCTCGTGCTTACGGGTCTCACGAGGGTGTAGGTCAAGAGGACGAAGCATACGACTAGTTCGAGCACGACCGCGCCCAGGAAGCCTCCGGCCAACGTCAGATTCAAGGAGGCCATGGCCGCGTCGTCTGCCGCCGTGGAAACGGTGACACTCGTTACGCCGAGCACGGAGTCTTTCGGGACGTTGTGGCATCCCAGGCAGGATTCCTGGGCGATGGAGGGCAGGATGTAGCGAATCGTGTGGGCCCCGGGGTCAAGGATTTCCCGGGCTTGCCCGCTGGTCATGACTTGCTGGTCCGCCTCGTCCCGCGGCGCGGCGCCTTCGCGCTCCTTGAAGTCCTGGATGGTTGCCGGAGTCCGGATGACATGCATGTCCGAGAGCACGTGCCGGTCCTGGATATTCTTGAGGTAGATTCCCAGCCCGGTCATGTCGCCGGTTTGGCCGAAGGTCTGCACTCCGTCCGCGATGATCGTGGCATAGTCCCGGGCGGCGCGGTCCGTGAGCGCGCCGGTGACTTGCTGTGCGCGCCATAAGACCAGCCCCGCCGACAGCGTGAACACCACGAGAAGGCTCACGGCAAATACGAGCATGACTTTGAAGCGAATGCCGGCGCTGCGCCGAGTTTCCACGAAGCCTGCGGTTGTGCCGGCAAATGACGAATTCGTATCCATCAACAATTTCTCCCTAAGTCCCACACGGCGTCCGATGAGAAGTCCCGGTCCCTACGGCGAAACACCGATACACGTCTGCAGCGTCGTCTGACAGAGGTGCACTATTCCTTACCCTGAGGCACGTTCCCGGCGGTTCCCAGTCACCATCCCTTTATTCTTCACTGAGAACACTACGAACACCCCAGAGATTCCACCCTATTCACAGTTTGAGTGTAGCAGATTTATGGTCGCAATGCAAGATATTTAGTGGTTTGGGCTGCGGTGATTACCGGACATACGGTTCAGGATTCGTGTATTGAGGACCAAGACGCACCGGTACGCAGCATATATACGCGTTGCTGAAGCCCCGGAACCCCGTCCCCCTGAAACGACAGAATCCCTGCGGTTTTCGGCGGGGTGGAGCCGAAACGGCCCAATCCTGTGTTGGGCGTCTTGGGTGGGTATGCCGGGGGGGCGGGAGTAGAACGTTCCCGCCGCAATGCGCCTAGAAGAAACCGGCGGCGACGGCGAAGGACTTGTTGGCGGGAAACTGCGTTGGAAAGCGGTTGAACTGCACGTGGCCGTCCAGGTAGAGGCAATTGGCCCCGCCGGGCAGGTGGTTGAACTGGGCACGGCCGGAGGTGCCGGTGGAGACCACATCCCACTGGACGGGCAAGGTGCTCTGGGCGCGGGCCGCGGCGGCCGGATTATTGATGTCCGTGATGAGGAATCGCTCGATGCCCTCGCGCAGGCGGTAAAGGGTGCTGCCGTTCCCATTGCCCACGGGCACGCCGGCGGGCGTGGAGAAGGTGGTGACGAGCATGTACTTGGTTGTGTCGTCGATGTCCTGATTCATAAGGGCGTCGTTGACGGGGTTCCGGTCGCCCAGGGGGCCATGCAAGAGCGGAACACTCTCCATGTAGGAAAGAACACTGAGGATGTAGGCGATCTGTGAGGAAACGGACGAACCCGGTGCCATTCCGAAAAGGGCGGCATCGACCGCCGGATCCGCGTCCTCCACTTTGTCCAGCACATAACCGAAGTAGATGTAACTCGCGTCTGCATTCGAGGGAAGCCCCCGATAGGGGCAGGTTTGACCCGGCGCATCCTGCACGAGATGCAGGGGATTGTCGCCGCCGTTGTCCGGGTCGGACGGACACACGAGCACTTTAAAATCGCTCAAGTACTCCGGGTAAATGGCCTGAATGTGCGGCGACAGGTCCGCAGTGGTGTCGCCTTCCGTGCAGCTTGCGGGAAGCGCCGCGCCCCACGGCTGATCCCCATGGAGCCGCGGAAGCAGCCCGCCGGATTCCCCAGAGTACATTTTGAAGACAAGACCCATTTGCTTGAGGTTGTTCATGCAACTCGAGCGTCGCGCCGCCTCGCGGGCGCGCGCCAGGGCAGGCAAGAGTATCGCGGCCAGAATCCCAATAATGGCGATAACCACCAGGAGTTCTATCAGGGTGAAGGCGTTCGCGCGCCGCTTCCGGCGACAATCGCGGAATTCAGTACCTGCCGATTTCACTGTGCTCTTGGGGGCAATGTTCATGGACTACCTGTCTTAGTTGGACTTCACATTATACGCAATCAGCGCATCGCCGTGACGGACCAATAAGCATCCATTTGCGATCGTGGGGTGTGCCCAGTGATTTCCGCTCCCCTCGGTCACTTTGAAGTGGCCTGTTCGTTCGAAGCCCGTGGGCACGGCCTTAACCAGGCTGACCACGCCTGACTTTGGGCCTTCATAAACGTACAGCATGCCGTCGGCATAAACCACGGCGCCCTGCCGCACTTCCTTCGTGCTCCACATCATCTTGCCGCTCGCCATTTCGAGGCACATCAACTGTCCGCTCTCTTGGCTTGTCCCGTAGAGATAGCCATCGGCCAGCACGACGCCGTGATGCTGGCAATCGAGGTTTTTGTCGGTCCATTTTACAGTCACGGCCCCGCCGTCCTGGGATAATTCGAGCGCCCCGCCTCCCGAGCCATACCCGCCGGTGAAGTACAGCAGTCCGTCCTTGTACACCGGGGTCACGGCGTGAATGTCGTACTTCGTGGGGTGTTCGTGCGTCCAGAGCAGGACGCCGGTGACCGCATCGGCGCCCACGACCAGCTTGCAGGTTTCGGTCACCAGAATGCGGCGGCCCTTGTGCTCGATGATCGCCGGAGAACAATACGAGGCCTGATCGCTCAACCCTTTCGTGACCCAAAGGGTTTCCCCGGTCAGCTTGTTCAAGGCGGCCAGTCCCGCGTCCGGCCCGCCCGGCGTGCAAATGACCCGGTCTCCGTCGACAAGCAGGGATTCGGCCAGATTCCAGGTGTTGTTTGTGCCCTTAAAGCGTTCCAGAATATCGACTTCCCACAGCTTCGAGCCCTTCGTGAGATCGATGCAGTTCACCACGCCAAGCCCGGAAAGAATGTAGAGCCGCTCCCCATCGATCGTGGCGGTTGATCGGGAACCGGGCGCTTGCTGATCCTGCGTCTCCTTGCCGTAGGGAATCTTGCGTTCGACTGTTCCCTCGGAATTCAGGACCGAGATACTGGCTTCCTGGTCCGCAGGTGTCCCCGGAACAAAGATCTTCTGGCCCGCCACCGAGGCCGAGGCATAACCGCTTCCCAACCCTGTTGCCACCCACGCGACCGGCGGGCCGGTGTCCGGCCATTGCTTGAGCAGACCGGTTTCCTCGAAGCGGCCATCGCGGTTCGGTCCGCGGAACTGCGGGGATTCGCCGGCCTGAACCATGCCGGAAAACGCCACGGCCAAGAGCAGGATGGGTACAGTTCGCATGGTCTCGCCTTTCCTGAATCACAGGGTTTGCGCGCATGGGGAATGGAAACTGTTACTGAGCGGCAGGAGTCTGAACATAGCCAAGCGAACGAATTATCTCGGAATTTCCTGCGGGATGCAAGCCACAGAGCGGCGGCACTCGGGCGCGGATTCGGGAGTATTCCATGTCGGGCTTGGAATAAGGTAAAATTACAGGGTGTGTTCTAACCTATCCGGCGCTGATTATCCATTTGTGAGAAACCACGAAGAGAGGACCGTTTCGCGCATGAAATCGATATTCCTGGCAAGACCCCGTCAGATGACCGCGGCGATGTTAAGTGTGTTGTGCCTGTCGTTTGTTGGGTCGGCGGACTGGCCCCAGTTTCAGGGTCCGGACCGCAACGGAATCTCCACGGAAACCGGTCTGGCCCGGACATGGCCGGAAGGCGGCCCCAAGGTCTTGTGGTCGTGTGCGGTGGGAGCAGGCTATGGCTCGCCGTCGATTCGCGACGGGGAGGTGTATGTGCTCGACCGGGTGAACGACCAGCAGGACGTGCTGCGCTGCCTGTCCCTCGACACGGGGAAGGAGTTGTGGAATTACAGCTACGATGCCCCCGGCAATGTCAGCCATAACGGGTCGCGAACCTCGCCGACAGTGGACGAGAAATGCGTCTACTCCGTGGGGATGTTGGGCGATTTCACGTGTGTCGACCGCAAGACGCATCAGGCGCTCTGGAAGAAGAACATCGTGAAGGATTTCGGGGTTGAGACGCCCGGTTGGGGCGTGGTGCAGGCGCCCTCGCTGTACAAGGACCTCGTGATTGTGGCGCCGCAAGCCCAGGACGCGTATGTGGCAGCCTTCAAACGGGATACGGGCGAACTGGCCTGGAAGTCGCCGGCCGTTGGGCTGGTGGGTTACTCGACGCCGGTCGTGGCCAAGCTCTGCGGCGTGGACCAGGCGGTGATGGTCGGCGCGTGCAAGAAGGGCGGCGGTCATCCCGGGAAAGTGGGCGGCATCTCGCTGGAGAACGGCTCCATCCTGTGGACATACGATGGTTTCCAGTGCAGCATTCCGATTCCGTATCCGGCGGTGCTTCCGGAGGACCGCCTCTTCATCACCGGCGGCTATGGGGCAGGGTCGGCGATGATCCAGTTGAAACTGGAGAATGGCCAGATGACGGCGAAGGAGTTGTTCAAGACAGATGCCTGCGGCAGCCAGATTCAGCAACCCCTGTTCTTTGGGCAGTATTTGTACATGAACAGCAATTCGAACGAGCGGGAAGACGGGATGCTCTGCCTGTCGCTGGACGGACAGGTGAAGTGGAAGACCCGCGACGCCTGGTTCTCGACAACCTTCGAGCGGGGTCCGCTCATGCTCGTGGACAACCTGATCCTGAATCTGGACGGCAAGAAGGGCGTCCTGTTCCTGATTGAGCCGTCGCCGGACGGATTCAAGGAAGTCGCCCAGGCGAAGGTTTTCGGCGGCAAGGAAATCTGGGCGCCGATGGCCTTCTCCAATGGCAAGCTGCTGCTCCGGAACCAGCAGGAGCTGAAGTGCCTTGACCTCAAGAACCCGTGAGGCCTCCGCTTGCCTGAACACGGCCACAGTTCAACTGCCATAGGGCTTCCGCCGCGCAACTACGTGCTGGCCGGGGTCCTGATCCCCCTTGCCTTGGCCGCGGCGTGCGTGTTGCTGGGGATATGGCTCGTCCGGGATCCGGCGCCGGCCATTCATCCGCGCCTGCCCGGCACGGACGGGACTCCGTCCGCGTCGGAGAGCAAGGGCGCGGTGAAGAATCTGGCGGGTGTCTTCAGACAGTTCGACGGAACCCCGGCTGAGTTGCCGGGCGCGTGGCCTCATTTCCGGGGGCCGGATGGCGACAACATCTGCAAGAATGCGCCGCCCCTGGCCGAGACCTGGGGCGAAGGCGGCCCGCCCATCCTGTGGCAGGTCGAGTTGGGCGAGGGACATGCCGCCCCCGCCGTGATGGGGGGCCGCGTGTATCTCCTGGACTATGATGAACAGGCCAAGGCGGACGCGATCCGTTGTTTCTCGCTGGGGGATGGCCGCGAAATCTGGCGGCGCTCCTACACTATCAGCGTGAAGCGCAACCACGGAATGTCCCGCACGATCCCCGCCGTCTCGGAAAAGTACGTGGTTACGATAGGCCCCCGTTGCCATGTGGTGTGCCTGGATGCGGTAACGGGCGACTTTCAATGGGGTCTCGACCTGCAGCGGGAATACGGGACGAAAGAGCCGCTGTGGTACGCGGGACAATGCCCCTTCATCGAGGACGGGCGAGTGATCCTGGCGCCCTGCGGAACCGAGGTCCTCATGATGGCGGTGGACTGCGCCTCCGGGACGCCGGTCTGGAAGACGCCCAATCCCCGGCACTGGGACATGTCCCATTCCTCGATAGTCCCCATGCTCATCGCAAACAAGCGGATGTACGTGTATTGCGCGGTCGGCGGGGTGACGGGAGTGTCGGCGGAACCCGCGGATGCGGGAGCCATACTCTGGGATCTGCCGTGGAACGCCAAGGTGATTGCGCCGTCGCCGGTGCCGCTCGAGGATGGGAAAATCCTGCTCACGGCGGGCTACGGCGAAGGCGGCATGACGATCCAGGTGCATCTGGAGAACGGGGCGTTCCGCGCGGAGGTCGTGGAGAAGCACGGCCCGAAAGACGGCATTGCCTGCGAGCAGCAGACGCCGATCTATCATGAGGGATTGCTTTATGCGGTCATGCCGAAGGATTCGGGCGCGTTGCGGTGCCAATTCGTCTGCTATCAGCCCGACGGAGCCATGCTGTGGTCCAGCGGCCCGTCGGTCCGCTTCGGGTTGGGCCCGTTCCTGCTGGCGAACGACCGCTTCTACATTCTGAACGACGAAGGCGAGTTGACGATGGCCCGCGCGAACAAGGATGGCTTCACCGTGCTGGCTCATGCCCAGGTGCTCCACGGGCAGGATTCGTGGGGACCCATCACGTTGGCGGGGGATCGGATGCTCTTGCGCGACTCCAAACATATGGCCTGCATTTCCGTCGGCGCAAAGCCGTAGAGGACTGAACGATGGCGTCAACGCAAAAACGGCTGATTCCCGCGTGGTTGTGGGCGGGGGTGGCGGTGATTGCGTTGGCGGCGGCCCTTGCGTTATTCACGATGGATCGCCGGAGCCCGCCCGGCGCATCCTTCGCATTCAACGTGTCGGACTATGCCCGCATCAGCCCGAAGGATGTCCTCTTTCGGGAGACGCAGCGCATTGCCGTGAATGTTCCGCATCCCCGTGCGATGGCCGCCGCACGCGACGGGAGCCTTTTCGTGGGCGGGGAGAACGCGGTGCTGGCGTTGGACGCGGAGGGCAAAGAACAGGCGCGTTTTGCCGTCGAGGGGACTCCGGAATGCATGGCGGTTTCCCCGGACGGGAAGCTGCTGCTTGCCTGGCGAAATCATGTCGAGGTCTGGGATGCGCGGGGGACTCGATTGTCCGTCTGGCCCGACTTGGGGGAACGGGCCTGCCTCACGTCGATCGCCGCGGATGACAAACACGTGTTTGTGGCGGATGCGGGCAACCGGGTAGTCCTGCGTTATGACCCGGACGGCAAGCTTCTGGGCCGCATCGGAGAAGCCGACCCGGCACGCAATATCCCCGGGCTCAATGTGCCCAGCCCCTACCTGGACGTTGCCTTCGATGCCATGGGATCGTTGTGGGTGGTGAATCCGGGGAAACACGGCCTGGAGAACTACCGCCCTGACGGCGATCTGCTCAGTTCGTGGTACCGCCCCGGGATGGACCTCGCCGGGTTCTGCGGCTGCTGCAATCCCATCCACATTGCCTTCCTGAGCGATGGCTCGGTGGTGACCGCGGAGAAGGGGCTCAGCCGGATCAAGCTGTATGGACCGGACACGACGCTGAGCGGGGTGGTGGCGACGCCGGAAGGCCTGCAAGCGCCCGAGACCCAAGCACTTGCGTACGATGCAGACCCTCCGGTGAAGGAAGTGGCGGTGGATGCCAGGGGCCGGGTGCTGGTCCTGCATCAACCCCTGTGCGCCATCTTCGTATTTGAGAAAACTGACGATATGGCCCCCAAGTGAGCGGCCATCCCGTGTTCCCAAGCCGGAGCTGTCCGGCCAAGTTCTGGTATGATATGCACATACACGCCCTGTCCAGGGCCGAAGACAGACAACGTGAGTATTAATGAGATGAGTGAGAATATCAAGGTTGACCGGCGCGACTTCATGCGCAGTTCCGCCACCGCCGCGGTGGCCGGGGCCGTGTGGCTGGCCGCGGAATCACCTGCGGATATGGCGCCTCCGACGCCTCCGACGGTCAGCGAGCGTTACAGGGAAAGCGGCCGGATTGCCCTGACTTTTGACAAGCCGACGGCCATGGCGGTCGGAAGCGACGGCAGCGTATACGCGGCCGGCGATCAGGCCGTGGTGGTCTTCAGTGATGACGCCAAGGAGACGGCGCGCTACCGCGTGAAAGGCGCGCCTGAATGCCTCGCGGTCTTGCCGGACGGACGACTTCTGCTCGGCATGCGGGACCACGTAGAGGTCCTGGACCCGAAAAGTGCGTCTGTGACGGCATGGCCGTCGCTGGGGGAGCGCGGCTATCTCACCTCCTTTGCGGTGGACGAAGAGAACGTGTATGCCGCCGACGCGGGGAACCGCGCCGTGCTGCGTTTCGACCACTCGGGCAAGCTTCGGGGCCGCATCGGCGAACGCGACCCAAAAGGCGAGGCGCCGGGACTGGTTGTGCCGAGCCCGTATTTCGACGTTGCGATCGATGCCCAAGGCGCCCTGTGGGTGGTGAACCCCGGCAGGCACGGCCTCGAGAATTATCGGCCGAACGGGGAGTTGCTCAGTGCATGGTATCGTCCCGGAATGGACCTCAACGGATTCTGCGGCTGCTGCAATCCCACGCACATCGCATTCCGGGGCGGCACGCTTGTGACGGCGGAGAAGGGCCTGAACCGCGTGAAGGTTTACGGCCCCGACACCCGGCTGTCCGGCGTGGTGGCCACGCCCGAGTTGCTCGAGGCGGCCGAGACCACGTCGCTGAATTGTGCGCATGAACCTCCCATCATCGGCCTGGCGGTGGATGCGCGGAACCGGATTCTGGTTCTGCACAGACGCTGGAAGGCGATAGTCCTCTTCGAAGAAACAGCGGGCTCCGCGTAGCGGAAGCCGGCGCCAGTGCGAGAAACGAGCTTCATGGAACAGGAATCGAAATTTGGCCGCCGCGATTTCATCCGGGTGGCGGCCACTGCGGCCGCCGCGGGTGCGGCCTGGGCCGCCGCGCATCCGTCATCGGGTACGACTGTGTGGCAGCTAGATCCGGCGAAGTGTTTGCAGTGCGGCCGCTGCTCCACAACCTGCGTGCTGAATCCGTCCGCGGTCAAGTGCGTCCATTCTTTCGAGATTTGCGGCTACTGCGATCTGTGCGGCGGCTATCTGCAGCCGGGCGCCAAGGCGCGCGACAGCGGCGCGGAGAACGAGTTGTGTCCTGTTGGCGCGCTCAAGCGCACTTTTGTCGAAGAGCCCTTCTATCAGTACACGATCGATGAAGAACTCTGTGTCGGGTGCGGCAAGTGCGTGAAGGGTTGCGCCGTATTCGGCAACGGCTCGCTGTATCTGCAGGTGAAGCACGACGTATGCGTGGGGTGCAACGAGTGTTCGATCGCGCGCAATTGCCCGGCAAACGCCTTCCAGCGCGTCCCGGTCCGGAATTCGTATCTGTTGAAGACCCGTGAGAACGGCGGCAAGGGGCATAAATGAAGTTGAAGCTCCTGGCAGCCGTCTTTCTCTTGCTCGGCCTGTGGACTGTCCAGGCCGCAACGGAGTTCCGTTTTCCGATGCCCGAGTTCGAATCGGGCTACAAGCATCCCGCAATGAGCATTCCGCCTGCGAGCAAGACCTCGCCTTGGGTGGACCTCGGCTTGCTTGCGGGCGCGCTCGCGCTTTCGGCCTGGTCCGTGCTGCGGCTGCGTTCGCGCCGCTACGTGTTTTTGATTGCGCTGGTTTCGCTGGCCTACTTCGGCTTTTATCGCAAGGGCTGCGTCTGCGCCGTGGGCTCGATGCAGAACATCCTGAGCGCGTTCTTCGACCCGGGCTATGCCGTTCCGCTGATCGTGTCCGCCTTCTTCCTGATCCCGCTGCTATTTGCCCTCTATTTCGGCCGCGTCTTCTGCGCGGCAGTGTGTCCGCTGGGCGCGATTCAGGAGATGTTCGCCATCTTCCCGGTCCAGTTGTCGTCCGCCGTGGAAGCGGTGCTTGGCCTCTTCGCCTACGCCTATCTCGGCCTCTCCGTGCTCGCGGTGTACATGGGCGCCGGATTCCTGATTTGCCGCTATGACCCGTTCGTGGGCTTCTTCCGCCAGGGGGCCAGCTTCAACATGTTCCTGGCGGGCGGCGTGCTCTTGCTGGCGGGCGTGTTCATTGCACGTCCCTATTGCCGCTTCCTGTGCCCCTACGGCGTGCTGCTCCGGTGGGCGTCCCGCTTCTCGAAATGGCATGCGACCATCACGCCTGCCGAATGCATCCAGTGCCGGCTCTGCGAAACGTCCTGTCCCTACGGGGCCATCGTCGTTCCCACGCCGGAGGATCGGCCGGTGGATCAACGGACCGGCGCGCGGCGGATGGGCCGCCTGTTCCTGGCCGCGCCATTCATCATCGTCATTGCGGCGGGGGCGGGCTATCTTTCGCACGAACCCCTGGCGCGGCTCCATCCCACGGTGTGGCTTGCGGAACGCGTGGCGGGCGAGGAACAGGGCCGTTACGAAGAGAAGACTATCGACGGGGATGCGTTTCGTGCCGGGAAACGCGCCGCCACGGAACTGTACGCTGAGGCCCATGCCCTGAAGGAGCGCTTCAAGTACGCCTCGGCGTGTTTCGGCGCCTTCATGGGGCTTGTGTTGTGTGGCAAGCTGATTCGTCTTTCCATTGTCAGAAGCAACAAGGATTATGTGGTGGACCGCGGCGCATGCCTGAGCTGCGCGCGCTGTTTCGCCTATTGCCCGGTCGAGAAGAGCCATGCCGCGAAATAAGCCCAAAAAGAAACGATTCACCGCAAGCGACCTCATCTGGAAGGCGGCCACGGGCGTGGCGGTCGTGTCCGGCCTGTTCTCCCTGACAGTTTCCATCCTGCTTGTGGCGAATTACGTGCAAGTGACGGCCATCAATCCGCTGGACACCCCGCAGTTGCTGCAACTGCGCCAGCAACTCGCCGCGGCGCCCGAGGCCGACGCGAAACTCATCGAGCAAATCCGGACGATGGACCTGCTGGCGCGCCGGGCGTTCTTCACGAGCCAGTCGCATCTGAAACTGGGCGGCAGCCTGCTCCTGGGCGGCGTGATCGTGCTCTTGACCGCCTTGCGCACGGCGCGGCGCTTCAAACCGCGGCTTCCGGAACCGCAGGGACCGCCGCCCAGCGAGCACTACTGGATTTCCCGGGCATTCACGAAGGAAGTGCTGACATTCGTGGGCCTGCTGTGGGCGGCCGCCGCACTTGTCATGGCCTATCTGACCCCCCTTGACGTGCCATCCGCAGCCGCAACGGCGCCCGTGGCAGATGCCGGGAATGCGGCGGCGGATGCCGGAACAACGGCGGCGTACCCCAGTTGGGAGACGATGCAGCAGAACTGGCCGTCGTTTCGCGGTCCCGGCGGCTACGGCGTGGCGCACTTCAGCACCGCGCCGACGGAATGGGACGTGGCGACGGGGAAGAACGTGAAGTGGCAAGTTGAAGTTCCGTTGCCGGGCGCGAACTCGCCCGTCGTGTGGGACAAGCGTGTCTTCCTCAGCGGCGCTACGGAGGAGAAGCGGGAGGTCTACTGCTTCGACACGGAAACCGGAAAGCTCGTGTGGAGCCGCGTGCTCGACAAGTTCTCCGGCACCCCGGAGAAGCCGCCGAAGGTTGGCGATGAAACCGGCTACGCCGCATCGACCCTTGTGGCGCACGGGGACCGCGTAATGGCGATCTTCGCCAACGGCGACCTGGCGTGCTACGACGCCGAGGGGAACCTGAAATGGGGCAAGAACCTCGGGGTTCCCGACAATCACTACGGGCACTCCTCGTCTTTGCTTGCGTGTCAAAACTTGCTGTTCATCCAGTACGATCAGCGAAAGAACGGCAAACTGATTGCCCTGGATATCGCCGACGGCAAGGAAGCCTGGACAGTGAACCGCGAGAAGATCTCGTGGGCCTCGCCCGTGTGCGTGCAGACGCCCTTTGGCCCGGAACTTGTGCTGAACTCGGAACAGCATGTGGACGCATACGATCCGCTGAAGGGCACGGCGCTCTGGCAGTTGAAATGCCTCGACGGCGAAGTGGCGCCCAGCCCCGCGTACGGCGGCGGCATGTTCTTCGTGGCCAATGACAACGCAACGGCCACGGCGATTCGCTTCGCGCCGGACGACAAGACCCCGAAGCCGGAAATCGCCTGGCAATGGGATCAGAGCCTGCCGGACGTGTCGAGCCCGGTCGGCACAGACAAGCACTTTTACATGACCACTTCGCGAGCGGAAATCATCTGTCTCGACAGCGCGAGCGGCGAGGTGGCCTGGGTGCAGGAAGTCGACGAGGGCTTCTATGCGTCGCCGATCCTCGCCGGCGACCGGATCTATGCGGTGGATCGAAAAGGGGCGGTGCACATTTTCAAGACGGGCCAGCCCTTCACGCCGATCGCCACGCCCAGCGTGGGCGGCGAGGAAGTCCTCGCCACCCCGGCCGTAATGGATGGACGCATCTACTTCCGCGCCGGGAAGAACCTGCTCTGTATTGGAGCTTAGCCCGTGTCCACGCCTCCCGAAATCAACCTGGAACTCGTTGAGCAGATCGTCGCCCGGCATGGGCGGGGGCCGGATGCGGTTGTGCCCATTCTTCACGCGCTGCAACGCGCATTCCGCTATCTCCCCGAAGCGGCGTTGAAGCGCGTTTGCGAGATCAGCGAGATTAGCCCCGCGGCCATCGAGGGGGTCTCCTCCTTCTTTCCGCTTTTCCGGCGGAAGCCGGCGGGCGATCACACGATCTCCGTGTGCGACGGCACCGCATGTCATCTCAAGGGCGCGCCGGAAGTCTATGACGCCATCGCGGAAGAACTTGGCCTCGCAAACGGCGAAGACACGTGCGACGACGGCTCGTTCACTGTGCAGAAAGTCCGGTGCCTGGGCTGTTGCACGCTGGCGCCCGCGGTGCAGATAGACAATGTGACGTATGGACATGTGAGTCCCGACACGGTTCCGCGCATGCTCGATGAATTCCTGGCGCACGCGACGAGGGCAAAAGACGCGGCCCAGCCGGAGCGGCGCCTGCTTCCCGTGGCGGAGGCGGAGATCCGCATCAATCTCGATTCCTGCTGCATTGCGGGCGGCAGTGAGGAGGTCCGCGCCGCGCTGGATGCGGCAATCGCCGCGTTTGATCTGGATGTGCGCGTGAAGCGCGTGAGCTGCGTGGGCATGTGTCATCAGGTCCCGCTGATTGAAATCGCCGTTCCGGGGCAGCCTCAGAAGCTCTACGCGAAAGTGCGGCCCGAAGACGTCTCTTCGATCGTGCTCGCCCACTTCCAGCCGAGGCGGGCCATGTCGAAAGTCCGCGCCCGCACCGCGCGGTGGCTGGAGCGCCTTTACTCCGATGATGCCCGGGATTCCCTGTGCCGATGCGGCATCGATGCCGCCGAGGCGCCGGTTGCGGCCTTTCTCGACGGACAGCGCCGCATTGCCACGGAGCATTACGGCGTGATAGACCCGTCGGACCTCGACGAGTACTGCCGTTCGGGTGGATTCCTCGCGCTGCGCCGTTGCCTGCCGGGCGTATCCGGAAGCGAGTCTCCGGAGGCGCTCATCGCGGAGGTCCGCGACAGCGGCCTGCGGGGACGGGGCGGGGCGGGCTTTCCCACGGCGAGGAAGTGGCAGGAAGTCCGAAATGCGGACGGCCACCCCAAGTACATCGTCTGCAACGGAGACGAGGGCGATCCCGGCGCATTCATGGATCGCATGATTCTCGAATCCTATCCCTATCGCGTGATTGAGGGCATGATCATCGCCTCGATCGCCGCGGGCGCGGAGAAAGGCATCTTCTATATCCGCGCGGAGTACCCGCTGGCAGTGGCGCGAATCCACGCCGCGCTCGACACATGCGCGAAGGCGGGCATCCTGGGCGAGAGCGTCCTGGGCAGCACGCACACATTTCACGTTGAAGTGCGGGAAGGCGCGGGCGCTTTCGTCTGCGGCGAAGAAACCTCGCTGATTGCCTCGCTCGAAGGCCGGCGCCCCACGCCCAGCCCTCGGCCGCCCTATCCCGCGCACCGCGGCGTTTACGGCTGTCCCACGCTCGTGAACAACGTCGAAACGCTGGCAATGGTTCCCTGGATCATTCGCAACGGCGCTTCGGCGTTCGCCGCTTTGGGCACGGAACGGAGCAAGGGCACGAAAGTCTTCGCCCTTGCGGGCAAAGTGCGGCGCGGCGGGCTGATCGAAGTGCCGATGGGCACGCCGATCCGGCAGATCGTGGAAGACATCGGGGGCGGCGCTCTGCCAGGACGGACGCTCAAGGCGGTCCAGGTGGGCGGCCCGTCCGGGGGATGCATCCCGATCAGCCTCGGATATCTGCCCATCGACTACGAAGCGCTCGCCGGCGCGGGTTCCATGATGGGCTCCGGCGGGCTCGTCGTCCTGGATGACACGGACTGCATGGTTGAAATGAGTCGCTATTTCCTCTCGTTCACGCAGCTCGAATCCTGCGGGAAGTGCACGCCGTGCCGCGTGGGCACGAACGAGATGCTCGAGATCCTGACGCGCCTCTGCGAAGGTTCGGGCACAAACGAGGATCTGGAGCGCCTGTCTGTCCTGGGAAAAGTCATGAAGCAGAGCAGCCTGTGCGGGCTGGGCCGGACCGCGCCCAATCCGGCGCTTACGGCGCTGACGTATTTCCGCGAGGAATTCGAGGCGCACGTGGCGGGACGTTGCCTCGCTCACAAGTGCAAACCGTTCCTGACGTACACGATCACGGACGATTGCATCGGCTGCACGAAGTGCGCGCAACGCTGCCCGTCGGGCGCAATTCAGATGGCGCCGTACGAGGTCCACGAGATTGACCTGGAGAAATGCGTGCGGTGCGGAGCGTGTTACGAGGTGTGTCCCGTGCACGCAGTGAAGGTCGAATAATGGCGCAACTCCTCATAGACGGTGTATCCATCACGGCGGACCCCAACGCGAGCCTGCTTGACGCGGCGCGGCAGGCGGGCGCTTCCGTGCCCACGTTGTGTTACGAGAGACGGATCGGCGCACTCAGTTCATGCATGATCTGCGCAGTGAAAGACAACGCCAGCGGGCGAATGCTGCCCGCGTGTTCCACCCGCGCGAGCGAGGGCATGGATATCGACACGCGGGGAGAAGAGGTCCGCGCCGCGCGCCGCGAGATCCTGCGGCTGCTCCTGAACGAGCATGTGGGCGATTGTGAAGGGCCGTGCTCAAGCATCTGTCCGGCCTCCCTCAACATTCCGCGCATGCTGCGGCACATCGAATCGGAGGAATGCGAGGCCGCGGCGCGCCTGGCCAAACGCGACCTGATCTTCCCCGCGGTGCTGGGACGCCTTTGCACGGCCCCCTGCGAGAAGGCGTGCCGGCGCGGAACGTACGACAACGCGATTGCGATACGCCGCCTGCACGGGGAGATCGCGGAACAGTATCTCCATGCGAAGCTGATCGATAGTGACGGCGTGGCGAAAACCGGGAAACGCATTGCCGTGGCCGGCGCGGGCGTCGCGGGTCTTTCCGCCGCATGGATATGCCTCCAGGCAGGCCATGCCTGCCGCGTCTATGAGAAGACGGCGCATGCATGCCCCTCGCTGCGGCGCTTGCCTCCGGACAAGCTGCCGCAGAACGTGCTCGATGCGGAGATCGCATCGATTCGAGACGCGGGAGCGGAATTCATCTATGAGTGCGAGGTGGGTTCGGCGCTGAGTGTCGATGCGTTGCTCGCGGAAAACGATGCGGTGATCCTGGCCTGCGAACTGGCGTTTCACCCGAACGAGCGCGTGTTTCCGGCACAGGACGACGTCATGCTTGTGCGGGCTGTCGCCCGCGGCAAAGAAGCCGCACGCCGCGCCAGCGCCTGGCTTCAAGGAAACGCCGGAAGCCGCCCCGATCGCTTCAACTCGCAGATAGGCCGCCTTCAGGCGGCGGAAACCACCCCCTATGCGGCGGAGCGACTGCGCGTGCCCGCTTCGAACTCGGCCGATCCAATCCCTGCGCGGGAGGAGGCCGGGCGTTGCCTTCACTGCGATTGCCTGAACCCCGTTTCCTGCAAGCTTCGGCAATATGCGGAAGAATACGGGTTGGGTCCGAAGCTGAAACGGACGATGACCCGTCCGGCCGTGCCGGCCATCCAGCGCTGCGGCGCTGTCCTCTTTGAAGCGGGCAAGTGCATCAAGTGCGGAATTTGTGTCGAGATTGTGCGGATGCGCGGAGGCGCCCAGGGCCTGACGTTTGCCGGCCGCGGCCTGGAAAGCCAGTTGCGCGTGCCGTTCGGCGAGGCCTTGGTGCGCGGTCTGGGCGATGCCGCGGAGGAATGCGCGCGGGCGTGCCCGACGGGTGCGTTGGCGTTCCGCGGCGAGGAAGAGACGTCATGAAGATCTGTCAGCTGGTTCCCGGCAGCGGCGGCACGTTCTACTGCCAGAACTGCCTGCGCGATCTGACGCTCGTGCGCGCCCTGCAGCGGGAAGGGCACGAGGTGGTCATGATGCCGCTCTATCTTCCGCCTTTCGGCGAAGGCGCGGACGCAAACCACACGGCGCCCGTCTTCTTTGGCGGAATCAACGTCTATCTCCAGCAGCGATTCCCGCTGTTTCGAAAGACGCCGCGGTGGCTGGACCGGTTCTTCGACACGCGGTTGATGCTGAAGCTGGCCGCGGCCCAGGAACGCTCGACGAACGCGGCCAAGCTCGGCCCGATGACTTTGTCCATGCTCGAGGGCCGGCACGGCAATCAGGAGAAGGAATTTGCGCGGCTGTTGTCGTGGTTGACACATCACGAGAAGCCCGAGGTCATCCACATCTCGAACGCGCTGCTGCTCGGGCTGGCCACCGAAATCAAACGTGCGCTCGACGTGCCCATCGTGTGCAGCCTTCAGGACGAAGAACCGTGGGTGGAAGCCATGCCCGCGCCGTGGAAGGAGCGCTGCTGGAATGCCATGATTGAAGCCGCGGCCCACGTGGACGGGTTCATCGCCACGAGCCGGTGGTACGCCGCCCGCATGAGCGAACGCCTGGGCATCCCCCGGGACCGCATCCAGGTTGTGTATCTTGGCGTCGAGATCAGCGAGGCCGATGCGGCCCGCCTGTCATTTGACCCGCCCACTATCGGGTATCTCTCGCGCCTGGACGAGGCGCAAGGCCTGGGAGTGCTCGTGGATGCGTTCATTCAACTCAAGCAGGAAGCGCACCTGAGAGAGTTGCGCCTTCACGCCACCGGTGGTTTCACCGCGATAGACCGTCCCTTCATCGCTTCGGTCCGCGCCAAACTCCGAGCGCACGGCTTTGAAGGGGCCGTGGATTTTCGGGAAGCGTTCCAGGGCACGAAGCGGGCCGAGTTCCTCCGTTCCGTTTCCGTGCTCTCGACGCCTGCGCCGCGGGGCGAAGCGTTCGGCATTCAGCTTCTTGAAGCCATGGCGATGGGCGTGCCGGTCGTTCAACCGGGCGTGGGCGCTTATCCGGAAATCATCGAGGCGACCGGAGGCGGCTTGTTGTATGATCCCCAAGGCAGGCGCCACCTGGCCGACACGTTGCGAGCCGTCCTGCTCGACCCGGAAAGGGCGCGCGCGCTCGGACAGCAGGGACGGCACGCGGTGCGTGAACGCTTCAGCATTGAACGCGTGGCGCGGGACATGGCCGACGTTTATCGGAGAGTACGCGAGTAAGCGGATTCATGAAGCATCGGATGGGGACACTCGGCGTCGTGGCGGCGCTGGCCCTGTTGGGGGCCGGTGCGGGCATCTATTTCCTGCTTCGGGACGCTCCTGAAGTCTCCAGGGAAATGTCCATCACAATCCCGCCGAAGGCGGCAAGCGAAGCCCCGCTGGACTGGAACACGTATCACGGCGACAGCACACTGAAAGGCGTTGCCGACACGCCTCTTCCGGAATCGCTGCAGATTCTGTGGCGCTTCAAGGCCGGCGCAGCGGTGCGCGAAACCCCGGTGGTCTGCGGCGGACGAATCTTTTTCGCGTCCGCACGGGGCGAGGTGTTTGCCGCGGATCTGCACGGGCAACGAATCTGGTCGAAGGAGTTGTTCACGGGCGAGGAACAGAAGGGCGAAGCGGTGCGCGAGCGTATCGAAGCGCCCCTGACCTGCTTCAATGCGTTGCTGCTTGCGGGCGCCGACAGCGGAACGCTCTACGCCTTCGACGCGGCTTCGGGACAGGAGCGATGGCGCGCCAAGATCGATGGCCCCATTCTCGGTTCGCCGGGCTTCCTTCGCGCCGCGGATGGCTCCGCGCGTGTCTATGTACTCGGCCGGGCAAAGGGCGAGTTGCACTGTTTTGATGCCACGGATGGCCGCCTGATCTGGCGCACGGAAGGCGTCGAACGTTGCGATGGCTCGCCCTCGGTTACGCCGGAGGCCGTCGTGTTTGGCAGTTGCGCGGCCGCGCTGCACGTCTACTCGCCCGATACGGGCAAGCTGCTTCGGAACATCGAAATTGATCCGGACTCGCAGGTGGCGGGCGGCGTGGCGCTGGACGGCAATATGGCGTTTTCCGGATGCCGCAGCGGCAAGATCCTTCAGGCGGACGTCTCCAGCGGGAAGATTCTCTGGACAAACACGGACAGTGAGAACGAAGCTTTTGCGACTCCCGCCGTGACACGGGACTGGGTCGTCGAAGCCGGCGGCGACGGCTACGTGTATGCCCTGGACCGCGCCTCGGGAAAGCAGCGCTGGCGCTTTGACACGAAGGGTTCGCCCTATTCCGCCGTCATCGCAGGGGACAAGGTTGCGGTGTCCGCGGACGGCGAGCTCTTTCTGCTGCGCCTCGCCGACGGCACGAAGTGCTGGTCGCTCAAGCTCGGCGACGAGATTAGCGCTCCCGCCGTCACCCGGCATATGATCCTGGTTGGCTCGGAAGATGGAACCGTCATCGCGCTCGGTCCCGGGCCGGAACAGCAAGGAACAGGCAACCCATGAACGGCGAGGTCATTTCACTGAAGGGCGTGTCCAAAGCGTATCCCGCGGTTCCGGCCCCGCTCCAGGTGCTTCAGGACATCAGCCTGGACGTGGGCGCAGGGGAGTCTCTCGCGATTGTCGGCCCGTCGGGCTGCGGCAAGAGCACGCTCCTGAACCTCCTGGGCGCGCTGGACACGCCGACCGCCGGACAGATCTTGTTCAAGGGCCGCGATGTGGCCACGCTTTCTCCGAACGAGCAGGCGCAGTTGCGCAATCGTGACATCGGGTTCGTCTTCCAATTGCATCATCTGCTGCCGCAGTGCACTGCGCTCGAGAATGTGATTGTGCCCGCCCTTGCCGCCGGGCGCGCCGACGACGTGTATCAGCGCGGCGTGGCGTTGCTGGAACGTGTCGGCCTGACGGATCGGATGCATGCCCGGCCCGGACAGCTCTCCGGCGGCGAACGCCAGCGGGTGGCGGTTGCGCGTGCGCTCATCAACCGGCCCGGACTGCTGCTGGCGGACGAACCGACGGGTTCGCTCAGCCAGGAAGGCGCGGAACAGCTCGCCGACATGTTGATCGGACTGAACCGGGAGGAGGGCATGGCCTTGATCATAGTTACGCATTCGCCGGACCTCGCCGGGCGCATCGGCCGGACCCTCGAACTGCGCGGTGGCCGTCTGACGGCGAAGGCATAGTGGGATGTCCCCCCTGCGCTTTATTCTACGCGGACTTGCCTATCATCGGCGCCTGCATGCCGGGCTGCTGCTCGGTGCGCTGCTGGCCTCCGGAATACTCGACGGCGCGCTGCTCGTGGGCGACTCCGTTGATTACTCGTTGCATCGGATTGCCTCGGCGCGCCTGGGCAATATCACGAGCGCGATGGATTGGGGCAGCCGTTTCTTCGGGCAAGATCTGGCCGCGCATGTGCGGCACGCCGATCCCCGCGTCCAAGCGGCGGCATTGCTCGCGCTTCGCGGCATGGCCGCGCTCCCGCCCGGACAGGAACCGCGCGGCAACCAGCTTAACGGCGTTCGCGTCCTCGGCGTGGATGCGGATTTCTGGAAACTTTCGGAAGATCCTTCGCCTGCCCCTGCGTTGGGCCCGCAGGAAGCCGCGGTCAACGAGAAAACGGCAAAGGCACTCGGGCTCAAGCCCGGCGACGATCTCTCGCTCCGCCTGTTCAAATTCGGGATGATGGCGCAGGATGCTCCGCTCTCCTCCCGCGAGGATGAGCTGACGGTGAGCAGCCTCGTCACGGTGAAGGCGGTGCTCTCCGACGCGCAACTTGGGCGATTCAGTCTCCGGGCCAATCAGACAACGCCGTTCAATGTGTTCGTGAACCGGGAGTGGCTGCAGGAACAGGCCGGGCAGGCAGGGCTCGCCAACGTGTTCGTGGCGGGCGGTGAACGCTCGCCGGAAGACGTGCAACGCGCGCTCGATCATGCCTGGGAACTCGAAGATATCGGCCTGCGCCTGCGCACGCATCCCTCGGGCATCCTCCAGGTTGAATCCGCACGCATCTTCCTGGACGAAGAGGCGGTTCG
Organism: Candidatus Hydrogenedentota bacterium; assembly: GCA_903837785.1. Taxonomy (GTDB): domain Bacteria; phylum Hydrogenedentota; class Hydrogenedentia; order Hydrogenedentales; family CAILVY01; genus CAILVY01. The sequence continues at coordinate 12,402 of CAILVY010000387.1, read as the reverse complement.
GGCAGCGCTCACGCTCCCGGGCGCTTTTCCGACGTTCACGTATCTCGTGAATTCCATCACGAAGGACAGCCGAACGACGCCCTACTCTTTCGTCGAGGCTGGGCCGGTTCCGCCGGAATTGCGTGATGACGAGGTCATCATCAATCAGTGGCTCGCGGAACAACTCGATGCAGGGCCGGGCGACACGATCGAGATCGCGTACTCGCAGTTGCTTTCCACAAACACATTCAGCGAACAGCAACGGAAATTCCGCGTCCACAGCGTACGGAGCATGGACGCGATGGCTGTCGAGCGGGAACTCGCGCCGCAGTTCCCGGGATTGAGCGACGTCGAGTCCTGCCACGACTGGCACATCGGCATGCCGATGGACGCGGCCCGGCTCAGCGATCCCGCGAACGAGTCCTACTGGAAGTCGTATCGGCAAACGCCCAAGCTGCTCACGACATTCAAAGCCGGAAAAGAAATGTGGGGGAATCGTTTTGGGACAGTGACGGCGATTCGTCTGCCATTGGGCGCTCAAGGGGAGTCGGAAATCCGCCGTCAATTGCGCGCGGGCATCTCGCCAGAAAGGGCCGGGCTGCAACTGCTCCCGGTGCGGAAGATCGCACTCGATGCCGTGAATCAGGCGACGGATTTCGGCGGGCTCTTTGTCGGCATGAGTTTCTTCCTCATCATCGCGGCCCTGATCCTCCTCGGGCTCCTGTACGTGTTTGGCTTGCAGCAACGCGCCTCAGAGATGGGCCTCCTGCTCGCCATTGGCTATTCGCGGCGGCGCGTGCGCGCCCTGTTCCTTCTGGAGGCGCTTCCGACGGGCGTGCTGGGCACGACGGCCGGAGCGGGGGCGGGCGTGGCCTACGCGTGGCTTCTGTTGGCGGCGCTCGATCGCTTTTGGCCCGCTGCGGTCGCGGGCACAACGATTCACTTTCACGCCGAGCCCATGAGCCTCCTGCTGGGAAGCTCCGGCGCAATGCTGTGCGCACTGCTCGTAGTGGCGGGCGGCGTGTGGCGCGGCACACGGCAGGCGCCTCGCGTGCTGCTGAGCGCCGACTTCACTTCGGCCATCACCGCGCCGGTCCGCCGCGCATTTCCCGGGCTCGCCACGGGCGCCACGGCCGCCCTGCTGCTCGCCGTCGGCGCCATCGCTTACGTCGCACTGGCCCAGCCCCCTTCGATGATCGAGCCCTTTTTCAGTGTTGGGTTCTTTGTGCTGGCCGCCGAGTTGGGCTACTACGGGTGCCTGCTGCGTTATCTGGCGCGGAAGGAGACTTCGCGGCATCCGAGCCTCTGGAAGTTCGTATTCGCCAATCTCGCGCGCCGCCGCGGGCGCAGCCTGAGCGTCGCGGGGCTCACGGCATGCGGTTGTTTCCTCGTGTTCTCCGTGGCGTCCATGCAGGAGAACGTGGGACTGCACGCAACCGAGCGCAACTCGGGCACGGGCGGATTCAGCCTCTTTGCCGAAAGTACTGTGCCGCTCCTGGCGGCACCCCCCGAAATCGCCCGGCAGTTTCAGGTGGATACAGTCCCGTTGCGGGTGCGCGACGGGGACGATGCCGGGTGCCTCAACCTGAATCACGCGCAGACACCCCGGCTTTTCGGCGTGGAACCCCAACGCCTCTCGCGTCTCGGCGCCTTTGACGCCGAGGTGTGGAAGTTGTTGGATCGGGAATTGCCTGATGGGCTTATCCCCGCGCTGGCAGGCGACGCCAATACGGCGATGTGGGGATTGAAGAAGCGCACCGGCCTGAAGGATGGCCATGTGCTTGTCTATCGGGACGAGTCGGGCAACGAAGTGAAGTTCAAGCTTGTGGGCCAACTTCCCATGCGGGTCAGCCTCTTCCAGGGCGCGGTCCTGATTTCCGAGCACGCGTTCACCCGTCTCTTCCCGTCCGAAGCAGGATTCCGCGCCTTTCTGATAGATGCCGAGGCTGCGTCCGAGACGGCCGGACGCCTGAATCACAGCTTTGAGCGTTACGGCATGCAGGCGGTCCCGGCCGTCGAACGCTTGCGCGAGTTCCATGCCGTCGAAGGCACGTATCTCTCGATGTTCCTGCTCCTGGGAGGGTTCGGGCTTGTGCTGGGCGCAGGCGGCGTGGGCATTGTAGTCTTGCGCAATGTGTTCGAGCGGCGCGGGGAGATTGCGCTCCTCAACGCGGTCGGTTTTGAGGAGCGGAGCCTCTTCCGGCTGTTCCTGGCCGAGCACGGCCTGCTCGTGCTGGCCGGGATGCTGATGGGCGCTCTCGCCGCGGCCGCCGCGATTTTCCCGCTCGCACTCCTGTCGCAAACCGAAGTGTCGCCGGCGTCGCAAGCCGTCTTGTTCGTACTGATCGTGGCGGCGAACCTCGCGGCGACGGCCCTGGCCCTGCAATTGGGTTTCCCGCGGCGCGCCGTACAGTATCTGCGCGAAGAATGAAGGCGGCCCGCGTTGCGCAGGACGGAAAGTTTGACCCGATGGCTTGCGTGCGCTTAACCTTTGGACTCCCCGAAAAGGCTACCCGGAGAACGCTGAATGGCTGGACGATATCCTGTTGCTTTGCTCTTGTTCTGTCTGCTGTATGCGGCGGGCGACGCCGCGGCGGATGAGAACTGGCCGCAGTGGCGGGGGCCAGACCTGAACGGCGTTGCCCATGCCGCCGGCTTGCCCGAAACCTGGAGTGAGACGGAGAATATCATCTGGAAAACGGCCCTGCCGTCGTGGAGCGGGGGCACCCCGGTCATCTGGGGAGACCGGATCTTCGTCACGTCGCCGTCGAAGGCCGAGGACGGGGCTGCGGAAGGCGGAAAGAGCTTGTTGTTGCTTTGTCTCTCGAAGCCGGACGGCAAGGTGCTCTGGGAGCGCGAACTCGACACGGGCAACGAGCTGAATTCGAAGCAGAACGCCTCGTCGCCGTCGCCGGTGACGGACGGCACGCACGTGTGGGCGATGACGGGCACGGGAGCCGTGGCCGGGCTGACGATGGACGGCGAGATCCTTTGGAAGCACAACCTGCAGACGGATTACGACGCGTTTGGGCTGAATTTCGGCTATGGCGCGTCGCCGATGCTGTACGACGGCAAGATCTTCATCGAGGTCTTGCGCGGCATGACGACGAAAGAGGCGTCCTACGTGGTGTCCTTTGACGGCAAAACCGGAAATGTGCTGTGGCGCACGGAGCGCCCGACGGAGGCCGTGCTCGAATCGCGCGACGCCTACACGACGCCGGTCCTGCTCCGGCACGAGGGCAAGACGCAGATAATCGTATCGGGCGGCGACTATGTCACGGCCTACGACCCGGAGACCGGCCAGGAAGTCTGGCGGGCGGGCGGCCTGAACCCCCGCCACACGGAGAAGAACCGGATCATCGTGTCGCCGGTGGCGGTGGACGGCCTTGTGTACGCCACTTCGAGCCGGCGGCCGATGCTCGCGGTGCGCGCGGGCGGCGCGGGCGATGTCACGGCGACGCACGTGGCCTGGACGTGGGACAAGCCCAATGGCCCCGATGTGCCGACGCCCGCCTGTGACGGCGTCCATCTCTATCTGCTCGACGACCGGGGCGTGATCTCCTGCCTCAATGCAAAGACCGGCGAGGTGGTCTGGGGGCCGGAACACACGGCTTCGGGGGCAGTGAGCGCATCGCCGCTCCTGGCGGATGGGAAAGTGTACGTCACGAACGAGGCGGCGGTCACGACGGTTCTGGCGGCCGGGCCTGAGTTTAAGAAGTTGGCCCAGAATACGCTGAACAGCGACGGGCGCACGTTGTCGTCGCTGGCAGTGTCCGGCGGCCGGATATATCTCCGCACACCCACGCATCTCTATTGCATCGGAAAGAAATCACACTAAAGGGAGAGGCACGGCCATGAGAACGGCATCGATCACCGTGACAATCTTGATACTGGCGCTGCTGGCGTCCGCGGCCCACGCCGGGGATTGCCCTCAATTCCGCGGGCCGAACCGCGACGGAAGCTTCCAGGAGCAGGGGCTGCTGAAGCAATGGCCGGAAGGCGGCCCGAAGGTGGCCTGGGTCGCCCACGGCCTTGGCCGCGGCTATTCCTCCGTTTCGATGGTTCAGGGCAAGCTGTACACGACCGGCATGCTCGAAGATGAAACGGGATGCCTCTTCGTGCTGAACGCTGACGGCGCCATCGAGAAGAAGATCCCGTACGGGAAGGAGGCCACAAACAAGGAAGCGCCCGGTTCCCGCTCCACGCCCACAATCGACGGCGGCCGCGCCTACCTCATGTCCGGGCTGGGATCGCTGTGCTGCATTGACCTCGCCAAGGGCGAGAAGCAGTGGGATGTGAACGTGCTCGAGCGCTTCGGCGCCAAGAACGCCATGTGGAGCCTCGCCGAATCCGTGCTCGTGGACGGCAACCGCGTTATCTGCACGCCCGGCGGCCTGGACGCCGTCTTCGCCGCGCTGGACAAGATGAGCGGCGAGACTCTCTGGACGACGAAAGGCCTCGCGGACCGCACGGCCTATTGCACCCCCGCGATCATCACTCACAACGGGCGCCGCATCCTTGTGACGGCCATCGCCAAGTATCTCGTCGGCGCGGATGCGGAAACGGGCAACTTGCTGTGGTCCTTCGAACAGCGCACGCCGTGGGACATTCACGCGGTGACGCCGCTCTACAAGGACGGGCTTGTGTACTTTACGGGCGGCGACGGCGTGGGAGGCTGTGCGCTCGAACTCTCCGCGGACGGGTCCTCGGCCACCCCGAAATGGACCGACACGAACCTCGACTGCATCCATTTTGGCGTCGTGCTCGTGGACGGTTACCTCTACGGCACGGGCAACCGGAACGGCGGGAAACTAGTCTGCCTCGAAATGGCGACCGGCAAGCTGATGTGGAGCACGAAAGAGGTCCGCGAGGGCGCCGTGGTCTATGCCGATGGCATGCTTTACGTGTATGAGGGGCCCAAATCCGGCATCGTCAGCCTCGTGAAAGCCGTGCCCACCGGATTCGAGCGCACGGGGAAATTCGTGTTGGCCGAGGGCACGGATCAGCATTGGGCGCACCCGACAATCGCCAATGGGCGCATGTATCTCCGGCACGGCGATGCACTCATCGCGTACGATCTGATCGGGAAGTAGCGGCGGCGGGAACGCGCGCGTACTTTCCGGGATACATCGGAGGGGCGCCCGCGGGTTATCAATTCGCGTCTCAGGGCGCTATAATCGGCGTGATTTTTGGAGTATCGCGGCAGTCGCCGCGCAAAGGCAGGCAAACGGGTGAGCAAGAAAATCAGAGTGGCCGTCCTGATGGGCGGCATGAGCAGCGAACACGAAGTTTCGCTGAATTCGGGTGCGGGCGTGTTGCGCGCGTTGAATAGCCAACGCTACGAGCCCGTGCCGGTGACTATCACGAAAGATGGCTTGTGGGAATTTCCGGAAGGGCCGCCGCTCGGAATTTATGAAGCGGTGCCCCGCCTCAAGGAACTGGCGGTAGATTGCGTGTTCATCGCGCTGCACGGATCCTTCGGCGAAGACGGGCGCATCCAGGGCCTGCTTGATCTTCTCGGCTTGCCGTATACGGGCTCGGGCTGTGCCGCGAGCGCGCTGGCCATGGACAAGGTCCGCTGCAAGGCGGTCGTGCAGGCGGAGGGCATCCGGGTGGCGCCGCACTTGGCCTTCGGCCGGATCACCTGGGAGGAGAATCAGGCGGAGGTGCTGGAGAAGCTGGCGGATGACCTGGGCTATCCCCGCGTCATCAAGCCGTCGTGCCAGGGCTCGAGCGTCGGGGTCTACATCACGCCCGAGGAAGCGTCCGTCATCGAGAATGTGAACCAGGTTTTCGCAATAGACGATTGCGTGCTGATCGAGGCGTGCGTGACGGGCGTCGAGGTGACTTGCGGCGTGCTCGATGCGGAGCCCGCCATGCATGCGCGCGCGCTGCCCGTGACGGAAATCCGGCCGAGAACAGCCGCCTTCTTCGACTACGAGGCGAAGTACACCCCGGGCGCCTCCGAGGAAATCACGCCGGCCGAGATCGATGCGGCATACACGGAGGAGATCCAGGAAGCCGCCGTGCATGTGCATCATCTTGTGGGATGTAAAGGCTGGAGCCGGAGCGATTTCATTATCGGCCCCGAAGGCCCGGTCTGGATCGAGGTGAATACTGTGCCCGGCCTGACGCAAACCTCGCTGTTCCCGCAGGCGTGTGCGGCGGACGGTATCAGTTACGATGAGATGACGGCGCTGTTTGTGGAGGCCGCGCTTCGCGAGGGCCGCCGCATCCCGGGCGCCAGTGGACCACGTGGATAAGGACACTATGAGCATTCCATTTACGAAACTGCACGGACTGGGCAATGAGTATCTGTTCATCGACGGCGTGAAGCATCCTGTCGCGGACCCGGCGGAACTGTCGCGCAGGATGAGCCACCGCCATCTCGGCGCGGGCGCGGACGGAATCATCCTCGTGCTTCCCGGGGACGAACACCCGTTCAGGATGCGAATCTTCAACGCGGACGGAAGCGAGGCAGAAACCTGCGGCAACGGCATCCGCTGTTTTGCGAAGTACGTCTTCGAGCGCAAGATGATCGAGCAGACCGAGTTCGTGATCGAGACGCTGGCGGGTCCGAACCGGGTGGTGCTGAGCGTTGAGGACGGCGTCGTGCAGCGGGTGCGCTCGAACATGGGCCGGCCGCGCTTCGAGCGCGCGGAAATCCCGATGATCGGGGCGCCGGGCCAGGTGATCGAGGAGGAGCTGGATCTCGGAGATCGTACAGTGCAGATCACTTGCGCCAATATCGGCAATCCGCACGCGGTCGTTTTTGTCGAAGATGCGACCGCGATCAATCTCGCGGAGATCGGGCCGAAGATCGAGCATCATCCCAAGTTCCCGCAGCGGACGAATGTCGAGTTTGTGAACGTGGCCGACCGGGACAATATCGTGATGCGGATTTGGGAACGCGGCAGCGGGATCACGATGGCGAGCGGCAGCGGTTCGTGCGGTTCCGCACTGGCCTCGATGATCACCGGGCGCACGAACCGGAAAGTGAACGTGCATCTCGTGTACGGCGCGCTGACGATCGACTGGGCCGAAGACGGCTGCGTGTATCAGGAAGGCCCGGCCACGGAAGTATACTCCGGAGTGTGGCCCAACTAAGACGATTCGGGAGGGGCGGCTATGACGATTCGCCTGGCGGTGCTGCTTTCGGGCAGCGGAACCACGCTTCAAAACATCATCGATCACGCGGAACGCGGCACGCTGGACGCGGAAGTGTGCTGCGTCATTTCGTCGCGGCGCAACGTGTACGGCCTGGAACGCGCCCGGAAGCACCGGATTCCGGCCATCGAGATTCCCTTCAAGGACTATGGCGATTCAAAGGCCTTTAATGAGGCCATCTGGGCGGAGGTGCGCGCCCACCACGCGGACCTGGTTGTGCTTGCGGGATTCATGTCGCTTCTCGAAGTGCCGCCGGATTTCGCCCACCGCATCATGAACGTGCATCCCGCGCTGATCCCCGCCTTCTGCGGAAAAGGCATGTACGGGCATCATGTCCACGAGGCCGTGCTGGCCTACGGCGTGAAAGTCTCGGGCGCCACAGTCCACTTTGTGGACGATCACTATGATCACGGCCCGATCATCCTTCAGGAATCCGTGCCGGTCCTGGGAGAGGACACGCCGGACACGCTCGCGGAACGGGTGCAGGCCAAGGAACGTGAACTCTACCCTCGGGCGATCCAGCTTTTTGCCGAAGGCCGCCTGCGGGTTGAAGGCCGCATCGTCAAGGCGCTCTGATGCAGTACGACCCGCGCGAGATCACGGAGCCTGTGTGCTTGTGCGGCGCGCAGGGCCGCCTGAACCCTGAAGCGCGCGGGTGGTCGCGCAAGCCGCTGCACGACTGCAATCTCGCCGGCCGGTTCCCCCGGAAGAAGCGTTGGGACTACTGGTGCATTATTGGCGAGCGCGCGGCCTTTTCGGCCACGCTGGCGAACATCGACTACGCCGGCCTCGCCGCGGCCTATCTGCTCGAATATGAGACGAAGCGCTTTGCCCTGGCATCGGGTTTCCGGCTCTTCTCGCGCGCCCCCGCGATGCCGGACGGCATGGAAGGCTCGATGCGCTTCGAACACGGCGGGCTTCGCGTGCAATTCGACGCACAGGACGCCTGCGTGCGCATGAACGTGTCCGCCGCCCAGTTCGGCGGGAAGAAATTCGATGCGGCCTTCGAAATCCAGCGTCCCCCGGATCACGAGACGCTGAACGTGGTCATCCCCTGGAATGAGCAGACGTTTCAATTCACGTCAAAACAGAATTGCCTCCCCGCTTCCGGACATGTCCAGTGGGGAACGGATTCGTTTGAGTTTGCCGCGGACAGCAGCTTCGCCGTGCTCGACTACGGCCGGGGCATCTGGCCCTATCGCACGACCTGGAACTGGGGGGCCTTTTCCGCGCGCGTGGGGCAGGATGTGGTCGGCGTGAACATGGGCGCGCAATGGACGGACGGCACCGGCATGAACGAGAACGGCATCGTCCTGAACGGCCGGCTCCACAAGATCTTCGATGACATCGTGTTCTCCTACGACCGCGGGGATTTTCTGGCGCCCTGGACGATTCGCACTGCAACGACGGACGCGGTGGATCTTCGGCTCGACCCGTTCTTCGACAATGTCTCCGGCGCCAATCTCCTGATTCTGCGCGCGCAGGGCCATCAGTTGTTTGGGCGCTACTCGGGAACACTTCGGGTGGCGGGAAGAACGATCGCGGTCCGGGACGTCGTGGGCTGGGCGGAAGAGCACATCGCCCGCTGGTGATCCCGCATCAAGGAAGTTCCGGCGCTTTTTGTAAACCCGGGTTCTGTTTCGTTTATCATGCTCGCCGGTATAGTCCCCAAGAGGAGCAGTATGGGCTTTTTCCTTGTCATGAAAGCCGAATTGGTGCGCTCATGGATCATCATGCGGCGCTACTGGTTCCGCACGATTATCGGCATGATCATGGGCTACGGCATGCTGATGGTCCTGATCGCGGGATTCATCTACAGCCGCCCGATGGTAACCAAGGCGGTGGAAAACGCCCAGGACCCCGTGGCGGCGACGAATTTCGTGCTGGGCTTCATCATCGGCATGTTCGCCTTCGGCGTGGTGGGCATGTTCACGCAGGGACTTCAGGAGATGGCGCAGACGGGCGTGCTCGAGCAGCTCTGCATGAGCCCGCACGGACTAATCTTCAACTTCCTCGCGCGCACCGCGGTGGGTTCCGTGATGACGATTCTCTCGTCGGGCGTCATGGTCTACATGGTTACATATACCGTCGGCGGCCATCTGTATTTCGAGGCGCTGCCGGTGCTGTCCGTGCTCACGTTGATGTTCATCGATCTCCTGGGCTTCGGGTTCATGGTCGGCGGGCTTGTGCTCGTGTTCAAGCAGGTCGGCCAATTGGCCTTCCTGATCCGCATGGGCCTGTTCGCGCTGGCCGTGTTCGCGCGTGAGGAAATGCTGCATCAGGGCTGGCTCATCTCCGGACTTATGCACGCGCTGCCCATCACGGATGCCGCGATCTGCCTCAAACACATCCTGATCTACAATCAGGGCCGCGTTGATAACGGCGCCTTCGTGCCGGTCTATATCCATCCCTCGTTCTTCTGGCTCATCGTCAGTTGCATTGTGTGGACGATTCTCGGGGTGATTGTCTTCGAAATCATGGAGAAATGGAGCCGATACAAAGGCACGCTGGGGTCCTACTGATGCGCCCCGCACTGCATCGCTTCGAGCGCGACGGCAAGTTCTACGCCCTGGACCCCGAATCGTGTTTCTGCTTCGAATGCGACGCCATCTCCTGGGACGTGGTCCAGTATTATCCGCAGGAGCCCGTGAACCGGATCCTGCATCTGCTCGGGGAGAAACATGCGGCCAAGGAATTGGGCGAGGTCATCGGAGAACTCGAATGGCTGCGCGCCAGCAAGTCGATTCTCACGCCGCCGAAGCATGATCAACTCCCGAAACTCTTCGAACTCGAACGCGGCCTGAAACAACTCACCGTCCTGCTTGCCGCGGGCGAGGAGCCAGGAAAGCCGTCGTGGTGGGCAGCGCGAAAGACAAGTACGTCGCTCGACACGGCCCTGCTCACGGCCGCCGCGGAACTGCTCCTGACGCGCTCGGAATCTCAAAAGTCGCTCTGTCTCGAGTGCGTGATGCCGCAATCCGTTTTGGCCGCGCCCGAGTTTGCGGCATGTTGTGCGGAACTCCTGGAGAAGGCCCCGCTCGCGGGAAAGCAACTGACGATTGCGGTGCGGGTGGAAAGTCCGGAGTTGCTGCAGGGCCATGCGCTGGCGGCACGGCTCGAGGCCGGCCAGGGCGCGGAGTTGTCCAGGCATTTCAAGGCGTTGGCGGAGGTTCCGTTGGCGCGGCTCGGCAGACTCGCGAAAGTGCTGCATCCGGGAGAACCCGGCGTGACGGGCCGCATCATTCTCCGGCCGAATCACGAGCGCTTTTCCGAGGCCGTGGCGGAATGCGAGCAGGCCGGCCTCCGGCACATCGAGATCGACATCGACGGCGCGTTTGTGGCGCATCCCGGGGCCGACCCGGGCCGCATGCTCGAAGGCATGCGGCAAACGGCGGTCTACTACGCGGAACGCCTCCTCGGCAACCACTACTTCCGCGTCGATCCCATTGCCATGCTCTTCTGGCGCATCTACAACGGCATGCCGCTCCGGCGCAACGATCCCGCCGGCCTCAACGAACTCGCCATTGGCCCCGACGGCGGGATCTATCCCGCGCGCGGATTCATCGGGCGCCCCGGGCTCCGCGCGGGTTCGTTGCGCGAACGCACGCTCGACGAAGCGTCGTTGCGGCGATTCGAGGATGTCGGCGCGCTCACGACCTCGGCCTGCCTGCGGTGCTGGGCGAGAAACCTCTGCGGCGGCGGCACGGCGGCGGTCCATCAAGTGCTGAGCGGCTCGTTCCACACGCCCCATGAGCCGTGGTGCGACGCGCAACGCTTGTGGATGGAAAGCGCAGTCACGGCATTCAGCCTCCTGTCCTCGCAAGGCGTCAATTTCACGCGAGTATACAACGCGATCGATCAGCAGGCGCGCCCGTCCCTCTTCGCACTCGTGCGCGCGGCCTTCCGCATGAACATCGGCCTGCGGCCCATCGAGGAAGCCGACGCCGAATGGCTCACCCGCTGGGAGAACTGGAACGAAGCCGCGTACTTCACTTGCCACGAGAGCAGCCTGCTCATCGCGACGAAATACGATCGCGAGATGGATTCGCTGCATCCGCTGGGCTTCGAACAGGAATTCGTGCTGCTGCGCAAGAACGGCGATCCGATGGGCCTGCTCAAAGTGCGTCCCGACCGGCTGCCCGGCTGCGCGTACGCGTGGATCTATCTCCGCAACGATTCCGACTACGCCGACGACGCCGTCCGGAAATCCTTCCGCACGCTCCTGGCCGAAGCCGCCAAACAACAGGGACTGCGCCGCATCCTGGCGCCCGCCGGCCCCGGCGAAACTGCGCTTGCGGCCTTCCTGCGCGCGGTTGGATTCGAAGCTTCCGGCACGCTCCGCGAAGCACTCTTCCTCCACGGCCGCTATCACGACGTGCAGGTCTTCACCGCCAACCTTGAGTAACGCCCGGAAACTGTGCCGGGCGAATCAGACATCCGGAAGTCGTTGCGGGGACTATTTCGCGCCGGGTTTGTATCGCGGGTTGGGCGGCGGCATCGTGGCATTGACTTCGGCGCGCCATGCGACGAGTTGTTCGTGGAGCGCGCGGGCGCGCTTGGGTTCGGCCTCCGCAAGATTCTTTGTCTCTCCGATGTCGTCGCGGAGGTTGTAGAGTTCGAGTTTGCCGTATTCGTACTCTTCGATAAGCTTCCAGTCGCCGGCGCGAATCGCGCCGCCGGGACGGCCGCCCTGATTGGAGAAGTGCGGATAGTGCCAATACAACGCGGGGCGGTCCAGTGTCTTTTGCTCACGGCGGAGGAGCGGGGAAATATCCAGGCCGTCCACGGGCCCGGCCTTCACGCCGGGGGCCGCAATGGCGCGGAACGTGGGCAGGAAATCGATGCTGCAGACGGGCGTGTCGCACGTGGAATTCGGCTTCGTGACGCCGGGCCAGCGCACAATCATCGGCTCGCGCACGCCCCCCTCGTAGAGATAGCCCTTGCCCGCGCGCAATGGATAGTTCGTCGTGGCCGGCGTGAGCTTCCCTTCGTGCACGGAGAGCCCGCCGTTGTCCGCGAAGAACACGACGAGCGTATTGTCCGCGATGCCGCACGTTTCGAGTGTCTCGAGCACGCGCCCGAGGCTTTCATCGACGGACTCAACCATGGCGGCATAATGGGGATTGTTCTGCCGGCCTTCCTGCGGCGGATGCGCCTTGAGCTTCTCTTCGTACTTCTTGATCTTCTCCGCCTTCGCCTCGAGGGGGATGTGCACGGAATTATGGGCGAGATAGAGGAAGAACGGGCGCTCGCGGT
>CAILVY010000386.1 GCA_903837785.1 Candidatus Hydrogenedentota bacterium | reverse complement strand
CGTTGCCGGAACATCCAATGCTATACTCTTCTTCTCGCGCTGACTGCCGCGAAGGAAGGGACGAAGCATGGCGCTGATACTGGCTGCGGTAATAACGTTGACTACGGCCGCGGAAATGACCACGGGGCCGCTGCAGGCGATGGCGGAGGGTTTCAAGTTTACGGAGGGGCCGCTGTGGATGCCGAAACCGGGATGCTGGATCTTCAGTGATATTCCGGCGGACGCGATCTATCGGGCGGACAAGACGGTCTATCGGCAGCCGAGCCATTATTCAAACGGGTTGACGCTGGATCCGCAGGGGCGGCTCCTGGCGGCGGAACATGAGACGCGCAGAATTTCGCGGACGGACGGAGACGGGAACGTCACGGCGGTGGCAGAGCGTTTTGAGGGGAAGCGCTTCAACAGCCCGAATGATGTGGTGGTGCGTTCAGACGGCACGGTATTTTTCACGGACCCGCCGTATGGGCTGGATGGCGGCCTTGACGGGCCGAACGGAGAGTTGAAATTCGCGGGCGTGTTTGCCGTCACGCCGAAGGGCGAGGTGAAATGCCTGGCCAGGGACTTCCAGACGCCCAATGGCCTGGCGTTTTCGCCGGACGAGAAGACACTGTACGTTGCGGACACGGAGGCGGATAGAATCCGCGCATTTTCGGTTGCCCCGGACGGCACCGCCAGCGGGGGCAGTCTCTTCGTCACCGTGCCGCATCCGGATGGAATCAAAGTGGACGTGCAGGGCAATGTGTGGTCGACGTCGAAGGGCGGGGTCCGGGTGTTCTCGCCGCTGGGCGCGCTGATCCAGATGATTGCGGTGCCGGGCCAGGTCACGAATTGCGCCTTTGGCGGAGAGGACGGCAAGACGCTCTGCGTCACGACGCCCAATGTGGTGTACAACATCCGGACGGCTGTCGCGGGGATTCGTCCCGGGCCGAAGTGAGCCTTCGGTGGGTTTCGCTGCGCCGGACCCATCCTGCGGGGCTAGCGGTTGCTTTCGTGGAGTCCGGCGGTGATGGAGGCGATGCGGACAAGGGTGCGCAGGGGGAGCGCCGGATCGAGGAGGCGCTTCATGGAGAGGTCCACGGGTTCTCCGTCACGCACGACCCACAGGCAGGCGAGGGCGCAGGCGACGCCCATGCCGCCGGAGGTGAGAAAGCAGATGCGGAATCCCCACAGGCCGAGGTGGTCAATCAGCGCGCCGACGAGGATGGGGGTGATGCCCAGGCTCAACGCGGTGCCGATGGTCCAGAGATTCGTGTAGCCGACGCGTTCTTCGTCGGGGACGTAGTTCAGCATGGCACGGTGTGCGGCGATGTAGAAGGCCGAGCCAAAAATGCTGACGAGGACGGCGGCGACGGCGAGGCCATAGGGGGTCCAGGCCGCGCCGGGGAGCAGCAGCAGAAAGGAGAGCGCGCTGACCGCGTAGGCGATGAGCGCCTTGCACATGGCGCGTCCGCTGCCGCTGTAATCAGCAAAACGCCCCCAGAATCGGATCGTGATCAGGACGCCGAGGCTTCCCGCCGCCCCCAGAATCATCACGATGGTTGGCCGCATGTGGAGGGCGTCGCGCAGATAAAGGACGTAGGCCGAGGCGAGCCAGGAGGTGGCGGAAAAGGCCAGGGAGGCCACCGCCACGAAGACGAGGAACCGCTTGTCCGCGAGGGCGGCGCGGTGGGCGTGAAAGGTTTCCCGCGGCGCACCATCGTGTTTTTGCCCGCGCCCACCGGGAATGCGGGCCATGCCGATGAGGCTGATGAAGCCGGCGGCGATGCCCATGGCGTAGACGATGAGAAAGCGGCCGATGCCCGGATCACCCATGAGCACAAGGCCTTGCGCGATCATGATGAGGACGTTGATGAGCTGGGTGAGCGCGCTTTCCCCGCTGAAGTAGGTCCCGCGCTGTTCTTCGGGCACAACTTCGTGCAGCCAGGGAAACCATCCCCCGGCGCCGGCAGCGCGCATGAGGCAGAACCCGAGGGTGGCGCTCATGAGGACGAACCACCCTGCGCGGTTGCCGCCGTAATGGATGGCGAGCGGCATGAGGAAGACGCCGCACATGACGAGGTTTCGGGTGAACCATGCGGTGAACATGACCCACTTGGGCCCCCAGCGTTCGATGAGGGGGGCGGTGAGGACCACAAGGAGTGTGGCGAAAGGCGTGAAGGAATTGAGGAAGCCTACCCAGGACGGGGGCATGTCGATCTTGCGCGCGAGCAGGACCATGGCCGGTCCGATGATGCACTGCCAGGACACGACGTTGAACGCGATGAAGAACAGGAAACGCCGGGGGGGCGGACTGAGTTCACGCAGGTTGGATATGACCGGAATCTGCAAGGGCCAAGGGCTCCATTAACTCCCTCTTCGGGATCATACTGCATCCGAAGGGGAATTGGAAACGAATGGGGAGCATGGCCGGGTTGGGGGCGTGGGGTGGGCGTGCTTATCCCGGCGATCTCAGGGGTTGGTCCACACGGTCTCGCCCTGGATGCGGTATTCGTAGCGGAAGTCGAGCAGTCCCCAGCTCATGCCGGCGCCGCTCAGGACCATGAATTCTACGAGGACGTTGCGGCAGAGGCAGCCGGCGGCATCGCGGATGCCCAGGACGAGCGCATAGCTGCCGGGCGCCATGTCGAAATCCGCGATGTGGATTTCGCCGCGAAGGGCGCCTTGATGCATTCCCTGCAGCAGGTTGCGATCTGCGGTGGAGAGGGAGGTCATGAGCCGGCCGTCCCTGCGGTAGATGTCCAGGGAAATGTCCAGATCGTGAAACTCGCGCTGCAGGGAGAACTCGTACCGGATCAGGATCTCGCTGTGCACCGGGAAGGCGAGCGACTCCTCGCCGTCGGCAAGGAGGCACACCTGGGGTGTTGTAAGGCCGTCCACCGGATCATACAAATCGCCGTAGAGGCTCTTGCGTTTCTCCGGAAGCTTCCGCGGCGCCTGCGCTTCGACGGGTTCGGCGGGCCGTGCGGGCTGCCGTGCCAGCTTCTCTTGCTCCGCGGCTTCCAGGTGGCTGAGATAGGCCTGCACGGCTTCCTTCGCCGGCCCCTGGAACATGGTCTGACCGCGGTGGAGCCACAAGGCCTTCTCGCAGAGTTGAATCACGCGGGTATGGCTGTGCGAGACGAGCACGATGCTCACGCCCGCTTTTTTGAGGGCGTGCATTTTGAGGAAGCACTTGTTCTGGAAGGCGAAATCGCCGACGGCCAGGATCTCGTCGATGAGGAGAATCTCGGGTTTCAGATGTACTGCGACGGAGAATCCCAGACGTGCTTTCATGCCGGAGCTGTACGTGTGAAAGGGGCTGTCGATGAATTCCTCGAGTTCGGCAAAATCGACGATCTCGTCCAGGATGGACTCCGTTTCGCGGCGGCCCATGCCCATGAGCGAGGCGGAATTGAAGACGTTGTCGCGTCCGGTCAGGTCAGCATTAAAGCCGGCCCCGAGGTTGATGAGTGCTTGCGTCGGTCCGCGCAGGACAATGGCGCCCGCATCCGGTTTGATGAGGCCGTTCATCATCTTCAGCAGGGTGGTCTTGCCGGAGCCATTGCGTCCGATGAGGGCATACGTCTCGCCCGGCGCAATGGCAAAAGACACGTCGTTTACGGCGAGGAATTCGTCCTTTCTCAGTTCGAGGCTCCGCTTGCGCCCGAGGAGTTCGTCGAACAGATCGCGTATGCCGTAGCCGAGATGGGAATTCTCATTGCGTGAGTACTTTTTCGAGACCCGCCGGACCTCGACAATCGCGTCCATGTCAGGCGCGCTCCGCGAGCACAGGGATCGAGAGGTGGAATATGAACCATCCGACGAGCCCGATGATGGCGAGTGCGCCGCAGTGCGCCAAGGTCAGGCCGAGATCCGCGACTGCGTTGTTCGTGGCGAGAAGCCGGAGATTCGGCAGGATGGTTCCCAGGGGGTTGAAGAGGAGGAGGATGTTCAGGATGGAGGTTTTCGGAATCAGGAAGAGGACGGGGCTGACGTAGCGCAAGGGCACGAGGATCACGCGGACGAAGCGGGCCACGTCGCGGTAGATGGCATTGAAAGGGGCGAGGAAGATGCCGATGGCCACTCCCGCGAGAATGATGAGGGGAAAGCAGAGCAGGAACTTGATGAAGCCGACCGGGGACAACGCGCTGCCGAGGAGCGAGAAGAGCACCATGACGGCGATGCGGAAGATTGACGAGAAGGCGACGCGGTAGATGACGGACAGGATGAGGGCCTCGGGCGGGAGCTTGAGCTGGGTCAAGAGGTTCTGCGAGCGGTGCATCACTTCGACGGAGAGCAGGGTCGCCTCGCTGAAGATCTGATAGAGCAGGATGCCGTAGACCACGAAGACGGCGTAGGGCATGTGGATTTCGCCTGCATTGAAGACCTTGGCCTGCCACAGCGCATAGAAGACGATGCCGAGCACGAGGGGATCGAGTAGGTCCCACACGATGCCGAAGGCGGACTTGGCGTATTCGCTCTTGATGTCTTTCAGGGCGAGGCGATAGGCGATGTAACGCGAGCGGCGGAGGCCTTGAATCATCTCGCGAACCACCTCGCTGAAGTGGAGTGCGCGCGATTCCGCCGAGTATATCTGGATGAAGCCTGCCATAGCGCACGCATCCTAACACACGGGACCGGGCCACGCCAACGCACCGGTTGACTGCGCGCGGGACGGAGGGCATAATCCCGGCTCGTACGTGCCCCAACACAACCCTCGGGAGAATCCGTCATGGCCAAGATCGCATTCATCGGCGCCGGCAGTCTGGGCTTCACGCGCGGCCTGGTCCGCGACCTCCTCACGTTCCCCGCGCTGCGGGATGCGACGATTGCGCTCATGGACATTGACAAGGAGCGGCTGGACTTCGCCTATCGCGCGGTCAAGACGATTGTCGAGCGCGGCAAGTACCCGGCGAAGGTGGAGGCGACGCTGGATCGGAAGGTTGCACTCAAGGGGGCGGACGCCGTTTGCTGCACGATTCTCTGCGGCGAAGTCGGCGTGTGGCGCTACGACATCGAGATTCCGAAGAAGTACGGGGTGGACACGAACGTGGGCGACACGCGCGGGCCGAGCGGGATCTTCCGCGCGCTGCGCACGATTCCCACGATGGTTTCGATCTGCAAAGACATGGAGCGCTATTGCCCGGACGCGCTTCTGCTGAACTACACGAACCCGATGGCCATGCTGTGCCGGGCGATGCAGCGATCGTCGGCGATCCAACTGACGGGCCTGTGCCACAGCGTCCAAGGCACGGCGGAGATGCTGGCGGACTGGATCGGCGCGAAGATGGACGATGTCACGTATGTCTGCGCAGGCATCAATCATCAGGCGTGGTACGTCGAATACAAGCACAAGGGCCAGGACGCGTATCCTGCGATCCGGAAGGCGGTTCAGCGGAAGAAGGTCTACAACGCGGAGTTGGTTCGCAACGAGATGTTTCTGCATCTCGGGTATTACGTGACGGAGTCCAGCGGGCACAACAGCGAGTACAACTGGTGGTTCCGCAAGCGCCCCGACCTGATCAAACAATACTGCACGACGGGGACAAACTGGAATCCGGGCGAGTATGCCTACATTCTGAAGGAGTATCTGCGCCGGGAGAAGGCCTGGAAGAAGGAGGTGAAGGAGTGGTTCGCGCAAGGCGCGCCCATCTCGCTTGAACGGGGCCATGAATACGCCGCGCATATTGTGAACGCGCGCATGGGCGGCGAGCCCTTCCTGTTCAACGGCAATGTGCCGAACACGGGACTCATCAGCAACCTCCCGCCGGACGTGTGTGTCGAGGTGCCGGTGCTGGCGAACAAGCGGGGCCTGAACGCGATTCATGTGGGCGCGCTGCCGCCGCAATGCGCCGCACTGAACAACGTAAGCGTCGCGGTGGAGGAGATGGCCGTGGAAGCGGCGCTCACGGGCGATCCGACGCTGGTATTCCATGCCATTGCCTACGATCCCCTGACGGCGGCCGTGTTGTCTCTGGCGGAGATCAAGCAGATGACACGGGAGATGCTTCAGCAGAACCGGAAGCACCTGCCGCAGTTCAAGAGCGTAAAGATATAGCCGGGTGTAATGGACGCCGTGGACAAGGAGGGCTGGCTGTTGTTGCCGCGCGGGCTTAGAACAGTTCGTTCTGGGGAGTGGTGGGGGCGGGCTGGAGCCCGAAGTGCTTGTAGGCGAGCATCGTGGCGACACGGCCCTGCTGGGTGCGTTTCAGGAAGCCGATCTGGATGAGGTAGGGTTCGTGCACCTCTTCGAGCGTCTGGCGCTCTTCGCCCACGGCCACGGACATCGATGAAACGCCCACGGGCCCGCCGCCGAATTTCTCGATCACCGTGGTGATGATTTGACGGTCCATGTCATCGAGTCCGAGGTCGTCGATGCGGAGCAGTTTGAGGGCGGCGTCGGCCATGTCGCGCGTGATGATGCCGCTTCCCTTGACCTGGGCGTAGTCGCGCACCCGGCGCAGGAGGCGGTTGGCCACGCGGGCGGTGCCGCGGGAGCGGGTGGCGATTTCAAGGGCGCCGTCTCGCTCGATGGGGACGTTCAAGATGCGCGCGGAGCGGAGGATAATCTGTTCCAGTTCCTGCGGTGAGTAGAAATCGAAGCGGCAGGTGTCGCCGAATCGGGCGCGGAGCGGCGGGGTGAGCAGGCCCGCGCGGGTGGTCGCTCCAATCAGGGTGAAGGGTTTCAGTCCGATCTTCATGGAGCGGGCGGTGGGGCCTTTGCCCAGCATGATATCGACTTCGAAGTCCTCCATGGCGGAGTACAGGGTTTCCTCGACGGCGTGGTTGAGCCGGTGTATCTCGTCGATGAAGAGGATGTCGAATTCTTCGAGGCTGGTCAGGATGGCGGAGAGGTCGGCCTGCCGCTCGATGACGGGGCCGGCGCTCTGTTTGATGTCCACGCCCATCTCCGCGGCCAGAATGCGGGCGAGGGTGGTCTTTCCCAGGCCGGGAGGGCCGCTGAGGAGGAGATGATCGAGCGGTTCCTTGCGCTGCTTTGCCGCGGCAATGGCGATGCCCAGCTTGTCCTTGATGGGATCCTGGCCGGGGAAATCGCTGAGCCGCTGCGGGCGGATCTGATCATCGAAGATGCTGTCGTCATCCATGGGGGTCGGAACAATGATGTCTTCCCTGGGCATTTACTTCACCTTCGCCATGGAGCGCAGCGCAGCGCGAACCAGGTCTTCGGGGCGGGCCTGTTCCCCGAGTTCCTTGCGCGCGCCCGTGGCGGCCTTTTTGGCCTCGGCCACAGTGCAGCCGAGGGAGATGAGCGCTTCGTAGACGTCATCGCCTTCCAGGGAGGGTTCCACGGTTTGGGGTTCGCCGAGGATGGCGTTGAGTTCGGGAGTCTGCCCCATCCTGGTTTTCAGTTCGAGAACCATGCGTTGCGCGAGCTTCTTTCCCACGCCCGGCACTTTCGTGAAGGCGGTCACATCGTTTTCCATGATGGCACGTCCGCATTGGGCGGGCGACATCGTGGAGAGCACGGACAGGGCCACTTTCGGGCCGACGCCATTGATATCCAGGACGGTCTCGAAGAGGGCCTTCTCTTCTTCTTTCAGGAATCCGAAGATTTTGAAGGAATCCTCGCGGATGTAGCAGTAAGTGAGCAGGACGGCTTCCTGATGGGGAGCGAGTCTCCGGCTGACGGGTTCCGGAACATGGACTTCGTATCCCGCTCCGCCAACATCGAGCGCGATCGTGTCGAGACGCTTGAAGGCCACCGTACCGCGGAGAAAAGCGAACATATCAGAGCGTCTTCCAGCGTTCGAGCCGTTCAAAGGCGCGTTCGGCGGCTTGAATGAGCAAGGCGGATGACGTGGGTTTGGTGAAGTAGTCCTCGAATCCGGCCTCCCTGCAGTCAACGAGTTCGAAGAGGGACTTGTGGCCTGTGACGGCGAAACAGCAGGCCATGGGATTGTGTCTTCTGATGTCGCGGCACAATTCAATGCCGTTCTTACCGGGCAGATTCAGATCAAGAAACGCGACACTCACATTCTTATCGCGCAGGACCTGCTGCGCCTCGAGCGCATCTCCGGCCGTATGCACGAGAAACCCCGCCTTGCGAAACAAGGCTGTATAGCTGTCCCGGATGGATTCCTCATCGTCCACTACAAGCACTGTTTTGTCCATGACGACCTCGCATTGCGCTTGGAACTTGAAACCCCTCGCGGAATTGTACGGCATATGCCGGAAGATGTCCAGACTGGCAACAAGCTGAGCGTTTAGCCTTGCAGACGCGCCTGGACGCGTCCGGTCTGCGCCTGGCAAATGGCGAGGGCGAGGGCGTCAGCGGCGTCGTCGGGCTTGGGGATGGCGTCGAGGCTGAGGAGAATGCGAATCATTTCCTGGACCTGCCGCTTGTCCGCCTTGCCGTAGCCGGTGATGGCGGTCTTGGCTTCGGTGGGGCTGAACTCGCCGATGGGCAAGCCGGCTTGAACGGCGGCCAGGGCGAGGACGCCGCGTGCCTGGGCCACGGCGATGCCCGTGGTGACATTCTGCTTGAAGTAGAGCCGTTCGATGGCGACGGCATCGGGCTGAAAACGTTCGAGGAGGCCCTGGGCCTCCTCGAAGATGGTTTTCAATCGTTCCGCGAAGTGTTGCTTCGGCGGGGTCTGAATAGTTCCGTGCGCGATGTGGGTCAACCGGCTTCCCCGGAGTTCGACCACCCCATATCCGGTGGTGGCGGTCCCGGGATCGAAGCCGATGACGCGCATTTAGTCGGCCGCCATGGCCGCCGCCACTGCCTCATCGGTGAACTCGGCGTTCGAATTGACGTCCTGGACGTCATCGTGTTCTTCGAGCGTTTCGAGGATCTTCATCAGGGTGGAGAGGGCCTTGGCTTCGAGGGCGACGGTGGTCTTCGGGATCAGCGTCAGCTTGGCTTCCTCGGCGTGCAATCCCATCTTGTCCAGGGCGTCCGCGACGCTGTGGAGGTCGGTGGGGGCGGTGTAGATGTCGTAGCGGTCGCCGCTGGTGTCGACATCGTCGGCGCCGGCTTCAATGGCTTTCTCGAAGATGTCCTCTTCGTTGATGCCTTCCTTGGGGACGCCGATGAGGCCGCGACGGTCGAAATTCCACATGACCGCGTTGGTTTCGGCCATGCTGCCGCCGAACTTGGTGAGGGTATGCCGGATTTCGGCGACGGTACGCCGCGGATTGTCGGTGACGACGTCGACGACGATGGCCACACCCGCAGGACCGTAGCATTCGTAACGGATTTCTTCGTAGGCTGCTCCGTCGGCGCCGCCGGTGCCCTTCTTGATGGCGCGGTCGATGTTATCCCGGGGCATGTTGGCCGCGCGGCAGGCGAGGAGGACGGTGCGCAGCTTGGGATTCATCATGGGGTCAGCGCCGCCCGAACGGGCCGCTACGGCCAGTTCCTTGGCGAGTTTCGAGAAGATCTTGCCGCGCTTGGCGTCGAGCGCGCCCTTCTTTCGTTTGATGGTGCTCCACTTGGAATGACCGGACATAGCGGATATTCTCCGTAATTTACGTTGGCCTTTGGGCTTATCTCAGCACTAAACGATTATATCAACCGGGATTCCGGAGCGCAACGGGCCTAGGCCGTGGCGCCTTCGGTCTTCCCTTTGCCGGGCTTGGACGGGGGCCGGCGCCGGCCCTGCTGTGCGTCGGCATCCTTACGGTCGCGGCGCCAGTCGATGAGGCGGTTCACTTCATACACCAGCGCGCTGGCCACGAAGATCGAGGAGTAGGTGCCGACCACAACGCCGATGATGAGCGTGAGGGCAAAATCCCTGATGGCATCGCCGCCGAAGAAGTACAGGACGACCACACTGAAAAGCACTGTTGTCGAGGTGAGGACCGTTCTTGCCAAGGTGACATTGATGGCGAGATCCATGATCTGGAGCCAAGTGTACCCCTTCCCGCGCAGCAGCGCCCGTTCCTCGCGGATTCGGTCATAGACGACAATCGTGTCATTGATCGAGAAACCGATGATGGTGAGGAGGGCGGCCACGACGGTCATGTCGATCTTGCGGCCGAGGATGACCAGCATGCCGGCGGCAAAGATGGTGTCGTGGAAAAGCGCGACGACGCCCATGATTCCGAACTTCCAGTCATAGCGGGCCCACATGTAGAGGATCATGAAGAAGAAGGCCAGGCCAACGGCCCAGAAGGCATCGCGGCGCAACTGCGCGCCGACGGCCGGCCCGACGGTTTGCTGGTCTTCAATGACGACACTGTCGGTCTGCTTGGCGGTCGTCAGTGGCGCGAGGGCCTGCTGCATGCGATCCGCCACTGTCAGAAGGGAAGTCGCGGGAGCAGTCTCATTCTCGGCTGAACCGCTTTGAGGGGCCGGCGCCTCCGGCGCAGCAGCGGGCGGAGCGGCAGCAGGCGCGGCTTCAGGCGCAGTCGCAGGGGCGGCTGCCGGCGCGGCCTCAGGCGGCGTCTCGGGCTTTCCCTGTGCCGCGACGTCGATGTCGCTGACGCGGATAATGAACTGGTTCTTCTGCGCGGCGTCGCCTTGTCCAATCTCCTGGACAATCGGGTCCTGGAATCCGGCATTGCGGAGGGCGACACGCACATCGCCAACCGGCACGACCTGGTCCGCCTTGATGGTGAGGTTGATGTTCGTACCGGACGTGAAGTCGACGCCATACACGGCATCTCCCCGGACGAAGAAGACGGCGATGCCGATGAGAAGGGTGATCACGCTGAAGGCGAAACCGATGTAGCGGTATTCGATGAAGCGAATGCCCGGATTCATGGGGATGGCCTGGAGCATGGTCAGCTTGTTCTTGATGATCCGGTGTTCCAGCATGAAGTCAAAGAGGCCGTGGCAGACGACGAGGGAGAAGAAGATGGTCGCGATAATGCCGATGGCCAGGGTGACAGCGAAGCCCTGGACGGGCCCCGTGCCGAACTGCATCATCATGATGGCGGCAATGAGGGTGGTGATGTTGGCGTCAAGAATGGTGGTGGCGGCCCGTTTGAAGCCGGCCTCGATGCAGGAGCCGAGGGCATGTCCCAGCCGCAGTTCTTCGCGGAACCGTTCGTAGATGAGGATGTTCGCGTCGACCGCCATGCCGATGGTCAGGATCAAGCCGGCGATGCCGGGCAGGGTCAGGGTCAGCTTCGAATAGGCCATCATGCCGATGATCATGACGAAGCAGTAGACGAGACCGATCATGGCCACGACGCCGGACCACAGGTAGTAGAAGACCATGAACACGCCGACCACAATCAGGGTCAAGAGGGCCGAGATGGTGCCGCTGCGCACGGAGTCGGCGCCGAGGTTGGGCCCGATCACGCGGGTGAATTCCTCGTGGACGGGGACAGTCATCGAGCCGGAATTCAGGGCGATCGAGAGGTCGCGTGCTTCTTCGCCCTCGAAGTTTCCGGTGATCTGTCCGTTGGTGGTAATGCGGTCGCGGATGACCGGGGCCGAGATGACGATGCCGTCAACGACGATGGCCATGGGGCGCCCGATGTTCTTCTCGGTGACTTCGCCGAAGTGGGCGCCGTCAGCGTTCTTCATGGTGAAGAGGATTTCCCAGGAGCCGGGATTGTTCTGGTCGGGGAGGGCCACCGAGGAACTCAGCCCTTCACCGCGCTGGATCGGCTCGCGGTCGATGATGTACAGCTTGTATTCCTGCTTCTCATAGGGCTTGGGCTTCTTGCTGAAGGCGGCCATCTTGTCGGGCGGGATGACGCCCTCGGCCATGGCCTTGTCGAGGACGCGCCGCACGCGGTCGTAGTTGTCCACGGTCAGGCTGAAAGGCTCACCCCGGAGGGCGGGCCGCTTGATGAAGGGCATGAACTCGTCCTGGTAGCGATCCCGCACCTTCTGGAAGATGGGGATGGTCTCATCGGGCCCGGCGACCACGTGGAAATTGAGAAGGGCGGTCTTCGTGATGAGGGCGCGGGCACGGTTCGTGTTCTTTTCACCTGGCAACTGAATCTGGATCTGGTTTGAGCCGAGGGCCTGAATGATGGGTTCCTTGGCTTCGAAATCGTTCACGCGGCGCTGGATCTGCTGGAGGACCTTGTCCTGGATTTCCTTCTCGATGTCCGCGTCCGCGTATTTGCGGTCCCGGTATTCCTTGAGTTTCTCGGCAGGCAGTTCCTTGTAGTCGAAACGGAGGACCATGTGGATGCCGCCCTGAAGGTCGAGGCCGAGATTGATGACCTGATCCCGGTCGAACTCGGCCCAGCGTTTCACGACGTGCCAAAGGGTCTCGAAGGAACCGCGTTTCTCGCGGGCGAATTCGTCGTCTTCCTTCTGCCAGCGCACAAGGCGATCCTGGCGGGTGCCGGGCTTGGGCTGGGCCTTTTCGCGGTCGGCATCGGAGAGGGCGAGCCACTCGTTATCGTCGCTGAGCGTCATCCAACCGACGGTCGGATACATGAGCACGAGGCATACGATGAGGACGCCCCAAATCAACAATGTGCGGGTGAGATGCTTCTTCATGGGAGACTCCAGTCCAAAACGCCCGAGGGCGGGGTTGTCATTTCGCTTTCTTCTCGCCTTCTCGCGAGAGCACCTGAATCACGGCACTACGCACAAACTCTATTTTGACGTTGTCATCCACTTTGACAACCGCATGGTTTTCGGTCAGATTCACGATCGTGCCGCAGATTCCCCCCGAGGTGACAACCTTGTCGCCCTTTGTCAGGGAATTCAGCATCGCCTTGCGTTCCTTGTCACGCTTCTGTTGCGGGCGGATCATGAGGAAATACATGATCGCAAAGAACACGGCAATCATGACGAAGAGGCTGTACTGCCCGTTGGCGGCCCCGGGGGTGGTCTGTGCCGCGTTCTGGGCGGCCTCAGCCGCCTTGGCAGCCTCGGCCGAAGCAGCGGAGACGGCCTGCTCCGTCTGGGCATACATTAACTTCCACACGTGAATCGTCCTCCCGAAGCCACATTACGCGATTCCGCACTCTCGCGAGGAATACGCCTGAAGAAAGGTGCGCTTAAACGCACGGAACCGTCCGGCCCGGACTGCGTCGCGCGTACGAGCCAGAAATTGTAGCATAAAGAACAGGTTATGTAAAGTATTGAGGCGCAAGGCCAGAATCTCCCCCGCGCGATAGAGATGCGCGAGGTAGGCGCGGGAGTAGGTGCGGCAGACGGGGCAGTCGCAGTCCGGGTCGATGGGACGGAAATCGCGGGCGTACTGGGCGTTCTTGATGTTGAGCCGGCCCTGGGACGTGAAGAGTCCGCCGTTGCGCGCGTTGCGCGTGGGCATGACGCAGTCGAACATATCCACGCCGCGCTCGATGGCTTCGAGAATGTCTTCGGGGGGGCCGACGCCCATCAGATAGCGGGGCTTCGCCTCCGGGAGCCTGGGGGCGGTGGCCTCGACGACCGAAACCATCTCCTCCTTGCTCTCCCCCACGCTCACGCCGCCTATGGCGTAACCGGGGAAATCCATCTCGGCGAGCGCGGTCGCGCATTCGGCCCGCAGATCGAGGTAGACGCTGCCCTGCACGATGCCGAAGAGGGCCTGCCGCTCCGGGTCGCGTTCGAGCCAGCGGCGCTTGCACGCCTCCGCCCAGGTGAGCGTCATCCGCATGGATTCCTCGGCCTTATCGCGCGGGACGGGGTAGGAGGTGCATTCGTCAAAGCACATCATGATGTCGGCGCCGATGCTGGTTTGGACGTCGATGGCCTTTTCCGGCGTAAAGAGGTGGCGGGAGCCGTCGAGATGGCTCTGGAAAGTGACGCCTTCTCGGGTGACTTTGTTCATCTCGGCCAGGCTAAAGACCTGAAAGCCGCCGGAATCCGTGAGGATGGGGCGATTCCACTGCATGAAGCGGTGGATGCCGCCCGCGGCTTCGAGGGTTTCGGTGCCGGGCCGCAGATAGAGGTGATAGGCGTTGCCGAGGATGATCTGGGCGCCGATCGCCTCGAGGTCCTCCTGGCTGAGGGCCTTGACGGAAGCCTGAGTGCCGACCGGCATGAACACGGGGGTTTCGACCACGCCGTGCGGCAGGGTGAGGCGTCCGGTGCGTGCGGCACACTCGGGATCGCGCGTCTCGACCTCGAATTGCATGATGGAAGTCCTCGATCAATGGCGTTACGGGAAGAAGACACGTTATACCGGAATGGCAGACGGGGTTCAACGCGGCGCCCGCGCGGGATGGGTCGGGGTTTGGTTGAAGACAATAGTATCGAGGGGACGTTGGAGGTTGGCTGGGGCGAGGACGACCGCGGCCTACCGGCGGCATTTGGGGGGCAATAACGAAGAGGCCCGGGCTTGGCTGCCGACAATAGTTGGAGGGGAGGCCGGGTCGAGGACATCCACGGCCTGCCGGCGGGAAATGCTGGACATGCCGAATCGTGGTTGATAACATACGGGGGGAGTATCAATACGAGCAGCGCGTGCGCTACGGCGCGCGGAAGGGAGAGTATGAAAGTCGGAATCCTCGGATACGCACGATCGGGCAAGACGACGATCTTCAATGCATTGACCGGCGCACATGCGGCGGTGGGGGCATACGGCAGCCGCGAGGCGAATGTGGCGGTGATCAAAGTGCCGGACGAGCGTGTGGACAAGCTGTCGGAGATTCATCATCCGAAGAAGAAGACGTATGCGGAGTTCGAGTTTCTCGATATTGCGCCGAATGAGACGGCGGGCGAGCAGAAGGCGCTGGACAGTTCCGCCCTGGTCGGCCTGAAGAACGCGGATGCGCTGGTGCATGTCATTCGCGCGTTTGAGAACGAGGCTGTGATGCACCCGCACGGCAAGGTGAATCCGCTGCGGGATGCGGCGGACATGGACGATGAGCTGAAACTGTCGGACCTGATCATTCTCGAGAAGAAGATCGAGCGGATGGAGAAGGAGAACAAGAAGGATCTGGAGTACGAGTTGATCCGGCGTTGCCACGCGCATATCGAGGGCGGGGCGCCGCTGCGGACGCTGGACCTGGCGCCGCGCGAAGTGGCCGCGCTGACGGGGTATACGTTCCTGTCGATCAAGCCGATGATGCTCGTAGCCAATTACGGGGAGGACGGCATCGGAAAAGCCGATCCGGCGGGATTGCAGGCGTACGCAAAAGAAAACCACCTCACGCTGATCGAACTGTGCGGGGCGATGGAGATGGAAGTGTCGCAGCTCCCGGAAGAGGAGCAGGCGGAATTCCGCGAAAGCCTCGGGCTGGGCGAGGAATCGCGCATCCGCTTCATCCAGGCGGCCTACGACATGCTCGGGCTAATGAGCTTCCTGACGGCGGGCGCGCCGGAAGTGCGCGCGTGGACGATCAAGAAGAACACGCACGCGGTGGACGCGGCCGGGGTCATCCATTCTGATCTCTCGCGGGGCTTCATCCGGGCCGAGGTCGTTGCATACAAGGATTTCATGGAGGCGGGCTCGATGGCGAAAGCCAAAGAGCACGGAAAAGTTCGCCTCGAGGGAAAAGACTACGTCGTCCAGGACGGCGACATCATGCTCATCCGTTTCAACGTGTGAGCGGCATTGAACGCTTCGTTTGTCTAAGATCTTGCTGTGAATGAACTTGCTTGTTCTTCGTGCGTCGCGATGTGCAAGGGTGCGCTTGACGCCTTATCCGATCTGACGTAGGATCTCAACTAGAAGCGGCGTAGAAACAATCAGGAGCGCAAGAATGGAATTCCGAGTTATCCTCATCGAAAGCGAAGAGGGTATATCAGTAAGCTGCCCGGCACTCAAGGGTTGTCATTCTCAAGGCGCCACGAAGGAAGAGGCCCTGGAGAATATCCAGGAAGCCATACGGGAATGGCTCGCCGCGGAAGAGATGGAAAATGACGTTTTCCACATCTCGGAAGCCGTGGTTTCTGTCTGATGCCGAAGATCCACGGAATAAGCAGTAAGCAGGCGCTTCGCGTCTTCTAAAAGCTCGGTTACAGAGTCATTCGAGAGGGGAAACACACAGTAATGTCGAATGGGGAGATTCGTCTTGTCATTCCCCGGCACACGAGAATCCATCCGATAACAATGGGTGCAATCGCGCGCGATGCAGGATTGACTCCTGAGGCGTTTCTGCAACTCCTGTGAATCTCTGAACCTTATCCGGATACGGATACAAATCCTGCAACTCACCCGGCAGGCAGATCCTTAAGATCCTATCTGCTTGTGCTCTTAGCGTCAGTAGCGTTCGGCGAGCGCGTTAAGCACGTCTTCGAGGGTTCCCTGGAAGGGTCCGGGCTGCTCCATTTTAAGAGAGGTGAGTGCCGCCGCAAATCGGCAGGCTTCCTCGGCGGAGTGTTCCTTGCGCCAGGCGCAGTAGGAGGCGAAGCAGGTGTCTCCCCGTCCGGTGCGGCCGGAGAGATTGCGGGAGGTGAAGGGGGCAAATGCGGTCTTTCCTTCGGCGAGGACGAGCACGCCGGAGTTGTGCGTCAGCACGACTTCTTGTGCGCCCCAGCCGTGGAGCATGTGTGCGGCGGCCTCGCGGTCCTGGGT
>CAILVY010000385.1 GCA_903837785.1 Candidatus Hydrogenedentota bacterium | reverse complement strand
GGGGGCCACCGCAGGGGGCGGCGCGGGCGCTTCATTGCCCTCGGGCGGCGGCATCACCACCTCGGGCGGCGGCATGTCCTCTTCCTGAGCCCACACTGCCGGCGCTGCGACAAGCAGCGCCCCGCCCAGGAACAGCGCCCCGACAATCAGTAAGTTCCGCACGGCCGAAGTCTCCACGCGTGAGTTGTCCATCTTGCTCACTTCCAGACTTGATTCATCCGTTCGCGCACGCGTCCGCCACTATTGCAGACTGTACGTTATCACCTTGGTTTGACCACCCCGCAGAATGCCGATGCGAAACGAATTCGCGTTCCGGTACTTCTGCACCATCTCCATGATCTTCTGCTCGCTGTCGATCTGCTCGTTGTTGACCGTCTGGAGCACATCGCCATCTTGCAGCCCCAGTTTGCCCGCCAGGGGGACCTGGCTGATATTTGCCGCGGTTACCCCGGCAATTTTGCCGCTGGGATCCCGGTACATCTCGGGCTTGACCTTGGTCACCAGGTCCGAGTAGTTCGTGTAGAGATCGTTGACAAACTCTTCGCGGCTCAGGTTCACCTTTTCCGTCGGCTCGGCACGAACCGGCATGGCGGGCCCCGCCGGGCTTGGCGCGGCTTCGCCCTCTTCCTTCTCATCCATGCTGAGGCGTTCTTCCTTTGCCGGATTCTTCCGCGCGTTCAGTATCAGTACCTCTCGCGGAAAGACTTTCACTAGCTTGACCTTGTCAGTGACATCCTGGCCGACCGTGTAGCCCTTCGTGATTCGTTGATCCTGATCCTCGATGATCGCCGAGGCGAACGGATCGTCGGGCCGAAGCGCCACAGTACCCAGCAAGCGCAGGTTCAACTCCGTCTCGGTAATCTCACCAGCCGGGGGCGTCGGTGGGGCGTCTCCCGGTTTCGGCGTTTCGAAATCGCCCGCCGGGCCGAAGAGCTTCTTGGAAATAAGGTCCTGATACGCGGGCCGTTCCGCCAGCGTGGCCAGCGTGCGTGCGCCGTCCTCGGAGACCGCCGCCAGCTTGGACAGGTCGCTGCTCAGATCGGGCGCGGGAACCAGCACGCGATAGGCCACCATCCCGCCCATCGCCATGACCCCGAGTGCCAGCGCCAAATCCAAGAGGACAAAGACTTGCCGTATGACCAACGCTCGGACCATCTACACCTCTGTATTAGCGTGCGCTCGCGCGCCCTCTCCCGTTTCTCCCTGCCGCGGACAAAACCTTCTCCATCTACGGCAACTCCTGCAATCTCAAGGAGTTTGGAGCCTTTGAGAAAACGCACGATCGCGGGGCACGGTTGACATGACTCCTTGGCTGCGCCACGGGAGGCGTATTGCCATTTTTCGACCTGAGATGTAGTGTAGCCCATCCGTCGAAGAAAACGCAAAGGCCATCAAACGCCTTAGGGCGGGCGCTCTTCGCGGCCGGGCCAGGCAAATCGGCGCCTTGATCCCCGAAAAAGCGAGAATCCGGGGTGCTTAATCCCCGGATTCTTCTCAAGAATCGACACTGCATGATCAAGGCTTGTTCTTGGCCTTCTCTTCGGCGCGGACGATGTCCCGCAGATACTCAAGGTACTGATCCAGCGAGATTTTATTCTTATCTTCGTTTTTCGCAGCCGACACACCCTGATCTTTGGCCATGGCTTTGGCATCTTCGGCCAGCGCCGCATCGCCGATTTCCGACCCGCCGGTGACATAGGACTTCCCGGTGGTTTCGTCGATGAAGACCGCGAAACGGCCCCGGAGCCCGCCATGCAGCACGAGGTGATCATTGGCGCCGTGCCGGAGGTACAGAAGCACGTTTTCACCCTGCACGAACAGGGGTATTTCACTCGGCCGGTAAACGAAGCCGCCGATCTGCCCGCCGATCACGCTGAAGGAGACGCTCGATGATTTGTTCAGGTTGCCTTTGGCCGTGTCCTTAATCTCGAGAACAACATCCGTGTAAATGCGGCCGCCACGCGCCCAGCGGCTTTCCGCGGACGTGATTGTGCCCGTGACAATCTCATCGGCACTCGCAGCCATTTCCGCCGTGGTCACCTGGGCGATGAATCCATGGGCGGACGCCGCCCACAACGTCATGCCGAGGACGAGAAGCATGGCCGCCATGGCCCGTTTCCGGCGCCGCACGCCAAACCAGAGGAGCGCCGCGCCTGCGGCGAGTAGGCCCACAGCCGAGGCGGAATGCTCGATTAGCCAGTACATGCCATGGACTCCATTTCTGAAGAGCCGGAACGCGGTGTGGTGCGCAAGAAGAAAGCGCGCCACATGGGGAGAAACTTGATAATAGGCGCCAACTATCGCCGCGCCCGCGCTCGAATTCAGCATGCGGTCGCGGAACTTGCGGAGCATGCCGGCGGTGGCCGTGGTCGTGGTCGTGCCGGTGCCTTCACTGATCACGTTCAGGGGGCAGACGTCGTTCGGGTCGCCGAACATGGGCTTGTTGTTGGGAAGGATTTCCGGCAGCGTGCGCTGCGTGTCACTGCTGATGAGCGTGTTGCGGTCAAAGCTCCACACGAGCGGGGTGCCCGCATCCTTCTTGCCGATGTCCGTAATGTTCTCGGCTTCATGGAAGACTTCCGAGGCAAAGGCGGTCACGTACAAACTGCGTTGTGCCGTGCTGAGGCTTCCCTTCCCCTGAATGGAGTCATATTCCGACACGTCGTAGCCCGGCGGGGCCTGGCGCTCAAAGCTCAATTGATTCAGCGGATTCGCCGTAATGGCATAGGAGGGGTTGAACATGGCCCCGTTCGCGCCGGGCACTTCGGCCTGCTTCCAGAGCCCCTGGAGTTCGAAACGGCCCGCCAGTTCTTCATTGACGACCTTCTCATAGAGTCCCGCCATCGTGCTGAAGAGCGCAATCCGGGGCGTGTTGGGATCATTGTCCACGTCCGCCCAGGCCACGACATGAGCGCCCGGCAGCGGCAGGGAGGGCAGCCCCGTTCCCGGGCGCGTGTGCGTGCGCACTTCCTGCTTCACGGTGAAGAAGTTGGATTGACTGCCGCGGGGATAGAGGTACGAGATGCCGGAGATATCATCCGGCGCCAGGTCCAGCGTGCCGCCGTGCCGCGACCCGGACCCGTTTATCGTGTCGAAGTAGAAGGGGAACATCGTGGGCGTCGCGCCGATATAGCGGCCGATGCCGTCGACGCCGGTCAGCCAGAACACCTCATTCTCGATCAGGTCGCCCACCGATCCGGAGCCGGGCTCGGTCTCGACGACGCGCAGATTATTGACGGGGGTATGCCCCAGGCCGAGCAGATGCCCGATCTCGTGCACCATGACGGACTTGAGATCGACCTCTGGCTCGACGCCCACGACGCCGGAACGACTCGACGTGGCATCAAGGACAATATCACAATCAACCATGGTTCCCGCGCCAATCACGTAGCTCTGGCCGCCCACCGTGAGAATCTCATCTTCAATAATGAACAGGGGCAGGGTAAGGCCAAGCACGGGGTAAACCAGCTCGGGGACCAGAATATCCGCGGGATCCGGCACCACATTCTCACTCGTGGACGTGGTGACCTGGAGGGCCATCACTGTCATAAAGTCCGGAGTGGTTGTCGTGGCTACAAAGATGGGGTCTTCGACGATTCCGCCAAAGCGAAAGGAGGCGTAGGTGGTGGGCACGTCCTGCCAGACCTGAAAGGCCTCCTTGACATCGACGATCTCCTCCGCGGAGTAGCCGCTCTTTCCGCCCTCGATCAGGATCTCCAGCCCTTCGCCGTTGACAATCTGCCCGTCGTTGTTCGTGTCGAACTCGAAGAAGGGCCACTGGATCAGACGCAACTGCCCTTGGAGATTGAATCCGCCGAGCGGAAAGAAGGCTTGGGCCGCCGGCGCCAGGCTGAGCGCCAGGATGGCGCAGCAACCGGCCAGAATCATCCGTCGCACGCTCGCACTCACGTATTGCGTTCCTTTCATGGCTTCAGCCGCATTCTTGTCAAATGCACGCCATCCGTTACTCGTCCGGCCTCGTTCCACGGCGTCCCGCTCCGGGAATACGGCTGGCCGCATCCCCGGAACGGGCGCCCCTTGGACTTACTCAACCATGCCGCGCCGCCTGGGGAACACAGTCCATCCCAGTCCGGCGGCAACCAGAATCATCAACAACACATCGCCCGCCGGACTGCCGCCGCCGGAATCCGCACCGCCCGCCGCGCAACCCGTCCTGCTCTGTGCCTTGTTCACATACTCGAAGCCGTCCACGAGGGTGGCTTCGGTGCCCTTGTTCACGTTGCTGACCTTCACGTCCATCGCCCCGGTGCCGGGCAGACCGCCCGCGGGGAAGCCCACCGTGATCTTCGTGCCATCGGCCGAAACGTCAACCACCGGCATAAGCGTCCGGCCGAAGAGTACCTCAACACTGCCGCGCCCGGCGAAGTTTTTCCCGTTGACAACCACCGGGAAGACATTCTTATCGCCCTTCGGCGGACTCACCGAGTTGATTTCAGGGGCATTCTCCCCGCCGGGCTTCAAAGTGAAGAGGTCGGCGCGGCTTGCTTCCTGGCTGGTATCGGGATTCCGCACGATGACGATGATCGGCTCCTGCGGCACGACGCCCGCTTGGGTGCCGATGCTGAGGCTGATGTCCGTATTCGTGGCGCTGGCGACCGTGACGTCATAGCCGCCAATCACCACTGTGGGCCGTGTGCCGAAGCCCGTGCCCCGCAGGACGAGCGTGAACGGCTCGCCCGGAAGGGTCTGGGACGGCAATTGCGAGACACTCGCGGATTCAAGCACCACGGAGAACGGGGAAATCGGTTTCGCCTGCGCGGTGATGACGCCCGAGCGCCGCTTCTTCGAGGTGTGCGTGCGGACCCAGTTGAAGCCGCTGCCGTCCGGACGCTGCTTCGCAGTGGTGCCTTCGAGGGTGTATTCGATCCTCGGATTCTTGAGGAAGGTGATGAACCCAAGGCCGCGGGAACCCCACGAGAACTCCTCGAACTTGGAGTAGCCGTTGCGCTCCTCGCCCGAGAGGATCGCCCACGTGTCCGGGTCGGGTTCGGTCGGGGTGTTCGGACCCCAGGACACGATGCCCAGCCGGAAGTTCGTGTTCACTTCCATCCTGTCCGAGGCGCGCACCACGACGAGGAAATCCGCCCCCGAGAACTCGTTGGGCGTGCGATCTCCGAACGTATCGGGGACCCACTGGCGATGACGGCTCTGCTCGGCTTTCGCTGCGGGAACATTGTCGGTGCCGGGCGTCGAGAACACGAATTTCACTTGAATGTTCTCGCCGGTCAGTCCGCTGTACACCGGCGCCGCATCGAGGAGCAGCGGGATGTCGATGCCCGCATCGAAGAGCCCGTTGCGATTGCCCGGGTCGGCGTCGTTGTCCCGATACAGCGCCAATCCGCTGAGGCGCTGATCGATATTCAACGGCAGGAGATCGTTCACCGGATTGAAGTCCTCGTCCAACCCTTCATTGTAGAACTCAACCACCACCTGTTCGAGGAAGGTCGGTTCCGTGACGATCCGCCAGCGCCCGTTCTTCGGCTGGCCGCTGAGCAGCGTAAGCTGGTTGGCGGTATTGCCGACGATCTCGAAGGTCTCGTAGCCGCTGTCCAACAGCCAGTCGCCCGCAAAGGCGCCCGGCGCCCAATTCGCGCCGGAAACCGCAAAGGTCCCGTCGGCGCCCACGCCCGCGGTGCCGCTGGCCAGCGTGCCGGCATCCTCACGATTCGTTGAGATGTCCAGACCCAGCGTGGGCACGGCCGCCCCGCCGATCGTAATCAACTGCGACTGGTTGGCCATGTCCAGCAGCCGCACCGGGACGTTCACCTCGAGCATGTCATGGCAGTAGAAGTCCTGAACCGGATCCTCGTCCGGATTGTTCTTGACCGCCGCCGTAACACTCGTGTTGACCTGCGGATACAACTGAATACCGCCCTTGCGCTGGCCCTCGGGCCGCTCCGGCAGCGTGGCGGGGACCACCGCCCGGAACTGCTCGAAGCGCCGCAGGGACGCAGAGGGCTTGACCGTAATGAAGAGGTCGTCGCCCGGCTGGTTCTGGGTGGGATCCAGCGCTTTGGCGCCCGTCCCGGTTTCGAGGGCATGGTTCGGGCCTGCCGAACGTCCGGACTTCAGGCCGCTGAAATCGATCGAACCGCACTCCAGGATGGCGCCATTGAACTGGATCGTGATTCCGTCCTGATGCGGGACGTTCCAGAGGTTCTGAGGAACGATGGTCAGGACCCAAGCCTTGTCCGTATCGTCCACGAGCCCATTGCCGTCCATATCGTCCGGTGCACCGTCGCCGTTGAGATCAACAAACTCAGGCTTGCTCGGCCACGAGAGGTCGCGCAACGGCACCGGTTCGTCCAGCCCCGGAATGGGCAAGGGGAAGTGCATGTAGGATTCGAAAGGCTTGCTGATCAGGAACATGCCGGTGCCGTCCGTGTCTTCGAACAGCATGACCCCGGAATCAAGATCCTGGCCGAGCGGATCCAGGCTGGCCAAGTCGCTCGGGGTGAAATCGGGTCCCCAGAAGGCCACGGTGATGGAGGCCACGGACGTCTCATTGCGCTGGTTGACGAACGGGTCCGCAGAACCGATGAGGTTAAAGCCCAGCATCGCGACTTGCGTGCTGTCGATGTCCGTCTTCTGCGTGAGCAGGCGCGCCTGCGCGTTCTCCGGCGCCCAATCACTTGCGTGGGGATAGCCGCCCGGTTTCACGGTCGCGGTCCAGTTGGCGTACTCGGGCAGGGTCGGCTGGAACGGCGGCGCGGAAAACGCCGCAGCACGCGGGCCGCCCGGCGGCACGTCCGTGCCCGGGTCTTCAAAGTGATAGAAGGGAACGGTTTCGTAGGCAAATTGGCCGCGGCTTGTCGTGTCGTCATAGCTCAACGAGAGCGGATCCTCGCCCGTCGCCCCGCCGCCGAAGGGGAACTCCGTATGGCCAAAGAGCCGCCAACGGGTGACGCCGGGCGAATGGCTGTTCAGGAACTTGCCCTGCGCCACGCCGAAGGGATCGGTCCAGAGGCCGAAATCGGTCGGATCCGTGCCTTGCAGGGCATAGCCGAAGCATTCGCCGCTGGAGGCCGTGCCATCGCCGAAGAAGAGATCGGTCTGGTGCGCGAAGGTCGAATCCGAGGAGTACGTCAGCACCAGGTCGTGCACCTCGACACTGTATCGCAGCGGCTTGGTGGAGGCTGCACTGACGGTGCGTTCGGGCCACCACGGTTCCTCGATACCCCACCGCGGATCATGCTGCCAGGTCACAATCTGACTCGAATTCGTGGCGCTCATGAACTGCGTGGGAATCATGCTGTCCAGATAGATGCCGCCGCGCGCATGGCCGTTGGAATCCACCCGGCGCGGTTCGATGAAGGCGCGGAAGTCCGCTCCGAGGGTCAATCCAACATTCGTGGCCGGGCCGAGCGAGACGTCCTGGAAGCCGCTGCTCGTCCGGACCACCACGAAGTAGTCGTTCGTGTACTCCCCGCCGGAGAAGGCGCCGATGAGGTTATCGGGAGTCTTCTCGAGGTAGCCCTCGACATTGGCCTTGTCGATCAGTTTGTCACTGGAACGGCGGCGTCCGCCGTAGAATCGCAACGTGGTGACCCACCACGGGTCCCCGCCGCCTGGCGGGAACGCGACATATTCCCACGTATTTGCGGGACCGGTGAAGATGTCCAGGGAGCCGCTGGTGGAAACCGTGTACTCCGGCAACAACGGGTAGTCGCCATTGAACACGATGCCGCCGCCCGGCTGCGGCGTGGGCGCGTCAAAGACACCGTTGTTGTTCGTGTCGTGCCACACCCAGATGCCGTTGTAGGTGATATCGTCGGCAAAGGCCTCGTCTTCGCGGATCGGCGCACCCCACAAGCCCGTAGTATTGCGTGCGAGGCCGTCATTCGGATTGAAGCCGCCGTTGCCGGGCGAGCCGTATGGGTCCGCCCCGATATCCGTGAGCGCGACATTCACTTCGCGCAACTGCGCGGCATCCTTCGATGAAATGTCGCGGAACATGCCGTTGGATTCGTTCGCGTCGAAGTGCAGCGCCTTCGTCGACTGGGCGTTGATGCCGATGGCCGAGACCCACGTGTCGACCGGAAGCAGATTCTTCATCTCGACGAACTCGCCCGACATAATGTCGATGAACTGATTGAATTTGTTCCACCGCGGCCGCGTGAATTCGTCTGCGGGCGTGTACAGATAGCCCGGGTAGTTCCACGCGTCCATGAAACCGGGCGCCTGAACACCGGTGGGCGAACCGGTCACATCCCAACAGGTGAAACTGGCCGAATACGACGCTTCGGGCTCGAGCTTGCCGGCGTCGTAGAAGTTCGGCTCGTACGTGTCCACCGGTTTGGCATCGTTGTCGACCGGGAACGCGCCCGTGTCGAACTTGACCATCTGGGCGGCCAACACGTCGCAACCCATCGTGGTCTGACTGCGATACGTCGCGGAGGTGCGCACGGCGATGTGGAACGAGGCGCCGTTGAGGCCGTTGTCCGCGTTGGCCTCGGCGAACACCGGGAACTGGGGTTCCTGCGGCGTGCCCGTCCCGATGAAGTCCATCGTATAGAGCAACTGCACACCGGGGACTTCCTCAACCGTGGCAATGACGCCGTTTGAAGTCTGTCCCAGGCTGTCCCAGACGTAGAGCAGGTAATCGTAATCCTCGTCAAGAACGAGGTCGCCCTTGTCGCCGCCGTCCGTCTCCTGGAACAAGCCGAACTCGAGGATGTCCGAAGTCATGGGTCCGCCGAGATTGGCGTAATTGAGGTCCTCGGGCTTGCGTTTGTCCGGCCGAAGGTTGTAGATGAGCCGGCTCAGGACGCGGGGCGCGGGCGTATCCGCCGGATAGCCCATCGTGAAATGGAAGAGCGGCACCCAGTCCGTGAGCGGCACCAGGGACTCCTTGTCCCGGATTGTGCCGTCCACCTTGAAGTCCGCCGGACTCTCCGCTTCGCCTTCCCCTTCGCCTTCGCCCGTGCTGCCGCAGCCCGCCACGCACGGACGCACCGTGATGTAGTCGGGGATGCGGTAATTCTCCACTTGCGTTTCGCTCGTGGTGCTGTCGATGAAGGTCACTTCCAGCGTGACGGTGAAGAAACCTTCCCGCGTATAGCGGTGCACGGGATTCTGCTGGGTCTGCTCGGCGGGCGTGGTGCCGTCGCCAAAATTCCAGAACCACGCCTTGGGAAGCATCGTATCGGTCCCGACGGAGAGGTCGGTGAAGGTGACATCCAGGCCGGGAACCCGCCCGCCAATGAGGTCGGGCGTAATAGCCCCTTCCGTCGGACTTGCAATGAAGTCCACGAACGGCGGTTCGAGGATCTCGATGAAATCCACCTTGGTTTCAGACACTTCAATCCCGTACTGATCCGTGACGGTGACGGTGACGGTGTACTTCCCTGTCTGACTGTACTGGTGCTTCGGATTGCGCTCGGTCGACGTCGTCCCGTCGCCGAAATCCCATTTCACCGAGGACACCGAGCCCGTGGCAATCAGGGTGAAATTGACGTCGCCGCCGGGGACCTGCCGATGGCGGTCCGCGGTGAAATCAACCTTGCTCTGCGGCAGGGAGTAAATCACCTGGGTGCGCGCCGCCTGATTCGGGTTGGTCCGAATCCAGTACTTGATCTCCTTGTCGTCCTGGCTGTGGTCCACTTCCTGCGTGGGCACGACCCGGTCCCGGGCCCGATCGTAGGTCCAGTAATAAACCGGGGGCGGATCCTTGAAGAAGGTGATGAAGCCCAGACCGCGTGCGCCATGGGCGAACTCGGAGAACTTGTCGAACTCGTCCTCGTGCTGGCTGGTGCCCAGGATTTCGGAGAAGTTGTCCGGGTCCGGTTCGGACGGCGTGTTGGGGCCCCACGAGACAATCGCCGCGCGGAAGGCATCGCCGACCACCATATCCGGCGAAGGCCGAATGACCACGAAGAAATCGGAACCGTAGTTCTCGTCGTCCATGGTGGCGCCGAAGGTCTGCGGGATCCACTGCCGGAGATTCGGCTGGGTCGCGTACGGCATGGCCGCGCGGCCCGTCGAATTGTCCGTGCCCGGCGACGAGAAGACCATCTTCACCTGGAACTCCGGCTCGCCCTGCAAACCGATGTAGACGGGCGGATCATCCAGGCGCACCGGCAGGTCGATGTACTCGAGCTGGTTGCTGGCATTCAGGATGGGCGGGTCAAAGACCCCGTTCCGGTTGCGCGGGTCAAGGTCGTTGTCACGATACAACGACACGCCGCTGGTGCGGCCGTTGACCGGATCCTCGATGTCCAGCGCGCGCAGGTCGTTGTAGGGATTGAAGTGCCGCCCTTGTCCGTGTGCGCTTTGATCATAGAACTCGACGATGACCTGTTCGAGGAAGGTCGGGTCTTTCACCAGGAACCATTCGCCGCCGTTCCTGGGCGCACCGCCCCGCAGCGTCAAGGTTTCGCCCGACACCGCGGTAATCTGATAGGCGGAAAGCCGCGAGTTCTCGCCCTCTTCGGCACTCATGCCGATGATCCACAGGCCCACCGTCTCGTTGGTCCAGCCGCTCGCGCCGAAGTAGATGCTGTCGTCGGGAACATCCACGTTCGCCGGGGTGAAGTCCAGACCCGAAGTCTCGCTTTGCGTGCCGCTGGCAATCAGGTTGTCCGCGCGGTTGGCCGAGCAGTCAATGCCCAGCAGCGCCACGGGCGGCCCGCCCGGGAGCACCACCGGACGCGGGTTGACCACGCCGGTGGGTTTCAGCGTGTCGGAAAGGTCTATCACGCGCGCGGGCACGTTGACTTCAAGCATGTCGTGCGCGTAGAAGTCCTGGACCGCGCCTTCTTCGGGGCTCTTCTTCTCGAAGGGGCCCGAATTGGTCGAGCCAATCGAGGTCAGTCCGCGGGTGATGTCGATACCCGCATACGTCGCGCTCAGCGGCGTACGGCTGGGCAGCCGGGCCGGCACGAAGCAGCGGAACTGCTCGAACTGATGGATCTCCTCGGACGTGCGCACCGCCACGAAGAGGTCGTCGCCCAGATGTCCGCCGCGGGCCAGCGCCTTGGCGTCTCCCGAGGCGCCTATCTTCGAAACGTCAAACGTCTGGGGCTTCTTGCGCCAGTAGGCCGGCCAGCCGGCCGTGACCGCGTCTTCCACCGCCCCCGGAACTACGGGAGCGAGCGACTTGTCCCACGGCACGTCGGCCGGATGCGGGGTGCCGGCGCGGGTGTCCGCGTCGGGCAGCACCCAGGGTTGCTGCGGTTCAATCTGCAGCACCCAGGCCAGGTCGAGGAAACCATCGTACTGGGGATTGCCCGATTGCGAGGCCGCCTCGGATTGGGACAGGACGATGATGCCGTCGCCGCTGAGGTCGTCCGGAACATTGTCGCCGTCCAGGTCAATCGGTTCGGGCGCGGTGGGCCACTTCAGGCTCGAAGGCTCCAAGGGAACGATCTGGTCGAAGAACGCCGGGAGCGGCGAGAAATCGGCCATGACCGGCCCGTCAAAGGCCCCGGTTCCGTTCGAGTCTTCATAGAGCATGACGCCCGAGGAGAACAGGTTGCCCGTCTTGCTGTCCAGTTTGGCCAGATCTGTATTGACGAATTCCGGCCCCCAGAAGGCGAGCGAGATGCGGTTCAGGGTCGTCGGGGCGAAACGGTTCACCACCGGGTCGTCAGATCCCGCCACATTGATGCCCAGCATGGCGGTGGGCATTGAATTGTACTCCACATGCTGCTTGAGCAGCCGCGCGGCACGTTCGCCATGGGGCGACACCGCCGGGAACTCACGCTCCGAAAGACCCGCGGGCCAATCACCCTGGCTCGGGTAGCGGCCGGGTTTCAGCACGTCGCGTGCCAGCAGCCAGGCGCCCCGTTGAATGGCGTATTGAATGCCGGCCCGCTGACAGGGGTCATACGGATAATCGGAGAACGTCACTTCCGAGGTGATGACCGGCAGTCCCGTGATCAGGTGCAGCACCGGATTGCAGTCGCGGTCGAGCAGCGCCACCGGAGAATCGTAGTACTTGCCCATATACGCGGCCCGGCCGTTCTCCAGCGTGAATACCGTGCCGTTCTGGGCCAGTACGCGGAACTTGCCCCCGTTGCTGTCCAGCAGCCACAGCGGGCCGTCTGCCAGAAGGTCCACATCGCAGATCGCACAATCCGATGCGTCGAAATAGACAATGTCATCGGCGTAGGTCGCCTCGGTGCTCGGCGAGGTCGGACTGAAGAAAGGCTCGTTGTTGGAGACGCTGCCCTGGTCCAGATACGCGATGCTGTACAGGCCATGGGCAATGGAGTAGTCCAGAAGGGGGGTGGTTATGAAGGGGAATCCCGCGGGCGTGATGTCGGCCGGCGGCCACGTCTCGTACTTCGGCAGGGTCGGCTGCGGTTCCGGACGCGGGTAGAACGTCGAACGCGGGTCGTTCAGCGCGGGGCCTTCGGGCCAGCCCACGGTGGTGTCTTCTGAACGCAAGTCGAACGGCACCGTCTCGAAGGAATACTGGATGCTGGTAAACTGATCCTGGTTGTTCTGGGTCGTGAAGATCCCCTCGGAGGCATCCGGCATGATGCCCGGCGCAAAGAGATTGCGGAACCGGTACCCCATGATGCCGAAGATGTCGAAGGATTCCTCAAACACCATCCGTGGCGGATCCATCCACAGGCTGAGGAGAGTCAGGCCGCCGGACTGCCAGTAGGCGTTGTCGATGATCAGCCCATATTTCTCAACCAGCATGCCGCGCCAGCCCGCCAGCGACCTCTCCATGTTCGGAATCGGGTATTGCGACGGCAGGATGTAGGTTTCCTTGCCGTACGCGTTCCCCGTGCTGTACGTGAGCACCAGGTCGTGCACGTCCATCCCGGAGCGCATGATCTTGCTGTTGTCCCGGCTGTTCACGCGTTCCGTCCACCACGGCTGCGCGGGAATCACCGAGCCCACACCCGCCGTGTCCAGGCCCGGCGAATCCTGGGTGTAGGGCGAGAAATGACCGTCCGGCTGGCGCTTGGTTTCCACGAACATGTTCGTCGTGAGAATGCCGCCTTCCCAGTGGCCGCAAAGCCGCGCATCCGTCCCGCGCGGACTCCAGCGGCGCGGTTCGATGAATGCGCGGAAATCCGCCCCCAGCCGCATGCCGGTGCCGTCCCCGGCCATGCCGGACACGTCCTGGAAGCCGCTGTCCGTATGCACCACCACGAAGTAGTCCGCCACCGACCACCAGAACGGCGGATCGGGAATGGCCTCGGGCGTGCCTTCGAAGTAGCCCGTGCACGTGGCATCGGGCGGACGTCGGCGGCCGCCGGAGAAGCGCATCTTGATGCGCCACCACGGGTCGCCGCCGCCCGGCGGGAAGGGGATATATTCCCACTGGTTCAACCCGGGATTCACAAAGCCACCCTGATTGTCGAAGAAGTCCGGGTACATGGGATAGTCATTGAACTTAATGCCGAAGCTCGCCCCGGAAGGATCAAGCGGCGTGGGTGGGTCGAAAACACCGTTCGCGCCGCAGTTGGCGTTGGGGAAACCGCAGGCATTGCCGCCCGCGGTGTCATACCACAACCACGCCCCGTTGAAGGCGTAGTCCGACTGCACCGTCGTGTCGATCGTGCCCGTGCTGCTGGTGGT
Source organism: Candidatus Hydrogenedentota bacterium (assembly GCA_903837785.1). Lineage (GTDB taxonomy): Bacteria > Hydrogenedentota > Hydrogenedentia > Hydrogenedentales > CAILVY01 > CAILVY01. Next base: position 33,689 of record CAILVY010000385.1, on the reverse strand, counting down.
CATCACCTCGAGGGCATCGTTCGGGTTGAAACCGCCGTTGCCTTGCGGACCGTACGGGTCGGCCCCCACGTCGGTCAAGACCAGGTTCACTTCGGAGATCTGGTCTCCGACGCAGCTGCCGTGAATATCGATGCCGATCAGGGGCACCCAGGCATCCACCGAGAAGAGCCGGCGCAGGTCCACCCATTCGCCGGTGACCCCCTGCAGGAACGTGTCCGAGACGTCCCAGCGCGGGCGCACGTGTTCGGAGACTGGCGTGTACATGCGCACCTGCCAGTCCCACAGGTTGTGGTAACGCCCCGGCTCGTAGTCGTAAATGGTGTCGCCCGTGATGTCGAAGACGTCGAAAGCCGCGGAATAGCCGCATTCGTCCGTGACAATCTCGCGCGGACTGCCATAGAAGTTGGGCGAATAGCTGTCCACGGGCTCGCCGGAATCATTGACCGGAAAATTGGTCACACAGTACAGCTCATGCGGATACAATGAATCCATACCGATGAGGGTTGAGGTTGGACTCGGCCCGTTCCAGGGCTGCATGCGCGCATCCGTCACGTCCACGCCGAAGGTCTTGCCCGAACGCCACAAGGACGACAGGCGCATCGCCACAATGAATCCCCGATGCGGTTCGTGCGCCGCGGTCACCCAGTTTAGCATCACGCTTTGCGGATCGATGCCCGGATAGGCAAAGAGCAGCGGAGCGCCCGGGTAGTTGGTCGTGGTCTTCAGGAAGGGGAACTTGGGGTTGTCGAGGGAAAAGGGGTCCTGGCAGTGGAATCCGTTGATTTGATACGGGTAGAAATTCTCCGGACCGATCGAGTTGGGGTCGGTGCCGATGGGGAGCGGACGCGGGTCAAAGGTGAAACTGAGGCGGTAGTGGCCGTCGTTGATGCTGTAGTGCCCGCCGGCATCCGGCATTTCATACGGAAAACCGTGGTTGTCCCACGTGAGCAAGGGCTTGTAATCATGCGTGTTGAAGAAGCTTCCATTGTCGAGGAAGAATCCCCCCACACTCGAGGAATACACCAGCCGCCCGTCGTCGTCTGCAATCAGCGTCTTGTCCGGCTCGCTTTTGGGGCCGCTGTCCACGAAGAGGCCAAACTCATAGATGTCATCTTCCACCGGCGAATCGCCCGAACGGACGTAGGGGCGCGAGGGCGCGAAATCGCTGTGGATGCTGTATTCGAGGTAGGTCAGCACGCGCGGCGCCCGGTCGTCGCCGTAGCTCATGTCAAACCAGAAGAGCGGCACCCAATCGTTCATCGGCACCAGGCCCTGCGAGTCCGTATCGCAGATCAGGCCTTCGGCATCGAAATTCGCGGCGTTCTGCTTGATTTCCGGGGACAGCGGCTGAGCGGTATTTGCCGGATCCGGCGGAATGTACGGCGGCCGGTCTTCGGGCGGACACACGAACGAGCTGCCATCCAGCCGCGACGTAAACGTCACGCGCATTCCGATGATGTATTTCCCCGGCTGCTGCATGTATGGGTATTCCGAGCAGCCCACGGTCGTACACTCGCCCGCCGTCGGGATCAGGGGGTTGGCCACCCACGGCACCGAAAACTGGGTCGGGAACGTATAGATGCCATCGGTGGCTTCGGGATCCGGCGCCGTGATGAACCACTGGATCTGCGTCGGATCGAAATCGGGCGGCGGCGACACATAGGGGCAGAGATCGATCAACGGCGGAATGACGAAGTCGCCCGATACCGTGAACGTCAGTGTTGCCGCGCTGCAGAGATTATTCGTGAAGATCGCGGTGATGAAGCGGTTGCCGCTCATGTACACGGTGCAATTGGTCCTGTTCTCGGGATCAAACTCATCCTTGGGATTGGTGAGGCCTTCCCATCGGACAAAGACCGACTGGCTGTCCGGCACCGCCTCCAAAAGAACGTCGCTGCTGTAATTGTAGAGATCGTTGATCGAATACTCTTCCACGCAGTCGGTGCCGCAATTGATGCCGCTGCCCCCGGGCGTTCCCGGCCCCCCGGTCCCGGTGACCGTGCCGTCGCCCGCGCCGCCGATGTAGGTTTTGGTCACGGTCAAGATGCCGAAGGTAAAGGCACTCGCCACGGTCGACCAGTCGGAGCATCCCGTGTCATTGCAGGCGCGTACGCGATAGAAGTACTCTGTGGCGGAACTCAGTTCGTTGTGCTCTGTGCTCGTCGTATCCGCCGGCAGCGAGATGGGAACATCCTCCCACGGTCCACCGGACGCCGGAGCAACCTGGAGTTCAAACCGCGCTTCGTTCGTCGAGTTGTCCGACCACGATATCTCCAGCACGGAACTCGGGGGGGTAATTCCCGGCGATGCGCTCGGAACCGGCCGGACCCGCAGCGCCGAGGGCCGGTTGGGCGCGATCGGCGCAAAAGTGGCCATCACCGTCCGGTTCTGATTCATGATGAGGGAAGTGGATGGATTGGAGGTGTCCCCCGTGATCCCCGTCCAGTGATCGAAGGTGTGGACGGCATCCGGTATCGCATTCAGGCTGATCGTGGTGTTGTACGGATACTCTGCAACGCAATTCTCCAGGGGACAGTTGATGTTGGTGCCGGCCACCGAACTGGTGCCGGAGCCAGGGGAGATCTGCACGGTCAGGATGCAGTAGGTATGCGTGCACCGGACCACGGAGTAGGCCGACGCCTCGGCACCGTTGAGCGCCCGGAGGCGATAGCAATACTGCTGGGCCGAGGAAAGCCCGGTGTCTTCATAGGAAATCGTATCCACGGGCAGCGTGGCGATGCGCACGAACCCGCCCGTTTCCACCATGCTTCGTTCCAGTTCGTAAGCGGTCTCACCGGCCACATCCTCCCAGGCGATGTGAATCGCGGAACTGGAATAGGCATCTACCACTCCGAGCAACGGCACCGGGGGCGCCGCCTTGGTCTCGTCGGGCAGGGTGTTCAGGCAGACGTCGTCCACGAAGATGTCGGCGGGGCCGCCGGCCGTGGTGTGGCCTTCGAAACGAAGGGTGTGCGCGGCGCCATCCGCGAAGGCTTTGACATCCACGGAGGCCCGTTTGTAGGCGGCGTAGGAGGCGGCTTCGGCGTCTGTTGCCTGGAACACGAGGGCGTTGTCTACAGAGACGCGGACATAGGAGCCCGCGGTCACCGCCGGCATCGCAAGGTAGAAGGTCAGTGTCGCCGCTTCGCTCTTGGGAAGGGTCACGGCCTGCCACACGGCCGCATCCGTATCGGCGTCGGCGTTGCCGCCGAAGCCCAGCCACCAGTCGCCGGTGCGCGCGTGCAGCGTGCCGCCGCAATCGATGTTGCACAACGGCGAAGCCGCGCCCGCGGCACTGGCCTCCCAGTTCGGGTTGTCGGTGGAGCCCGCTTCAAAACTGGGGTCCAGCAGGAGATTGCCCTCGCAGGCAAAACTTGCCTTGGCCGCGGCGGGCTGCGCTTCGGAAGCGGCGCCATCCGGGGCCTCCGCCGCCCACGCCTGGGGCGCCGCACCGACCATCCCAAGCCATGCCAAGGCCGCCATTGCCAGGCAAACCGTCGCGCCGTACTTGATACTCACGATTCGTTTCTCCTTGGGCAAACAGAAAACCACCCCCCGCCCTGCGGCGGTGAGAATGCGTTCCTCATATGTCAGTCACAGCGTGTGGGCGGGGAAAAGCACGGCACGGCGTGCTGGAATGGCAGCTGCAACAGAAGAAAAAACGAGCCTCTTACCCGGCTCCCTTCCGTCCGAGCACACCACCGCACCGCCTGATACTCCCTGCCAGACGATCAAAACGTATAAATCTCCCCGAGTGTAAGCTTCGTCTCTTATAACATAGCCCACCGTGCGTGTCAATAGAGAAAGCCCCTGCAATTCCCTAAATTACTTGCATTTATGTCGCTTTTCGGCCAACGGTGGCTTGGCAGATTTCTTTATTTTTGTCAATAAATTCCGGGAAAGCAGCCCGGGAGCAGGGCCGGAAAGGCCTACCGGAAATCGTCCCCGGGAATCGAAGCGGTTCCCGTGGGCCGACAGGTCAAGCGAAGCATTCGGCCGACGGTGCACCGGGCCTGACATCCTCTCCGGCCGGGACGGGCACTCAAGCGGCGTCCTTGACCCCCTTGAGTGTCTCGCGCACCACGTCAATCAACTCCTGTTTGACCCGGTAGACGCCGGGGCGGCTGGCCGAGGAGGCGAAGCGGTGCTGGGGATCGTCGGGCGCGGCCTTGCCAATGGAGAAAGGCCCCAGGAGCGCGGGCGCGGCGTTGGGGTCGTCGGCGGGCCGGGTGTTGATGTAAACGCGGAACAAGGGCTGTTGCAGGCCGTACACCGCCAGATCCTCGCCGGCTTGCTGTTCCTGCGCGACCGCGTAAACCGACGAAAGGGCGTCGAGCAGGAGATCCATGTCATTCTGGCTGGAGAGAATCTTGTGTTCCGGGGTCTTGACCACCCATTGTCCGTGGGCTGATTCGAAGACAAAGCCCTGGCCTTCGAACGCGAGTTCGATGCGGAAGGCATCGGGCTTGCGGAACGATAGAAGGTCGCGGCGGCGAAAGACCGTCGAATCGGCGATAAGCCCGTCAATCTGATTGCGGTACAAGCGCACGATGGCGCCGGTGTCCTGCGTGGCGAAGTAGTAGCCGGCCTCGCTCGGGTCGGGCTTGATCCGGATAACGCCCGGTTCATCGCTGCCGGCATAGCGCATCGTGATCGTGACTTCCGGCGCGTCCAGGCCGGTGGATTCGAGGGTGCCCTCGGGAAACGAGGCGGCCACGGCCCCCTTGACGCGGGCGATGTACTCGGAGATGGCCTGGGGATCGGTGCCCGGCTGATCGGGGCGCGTGAGCTTCCAGGCGTTCTGTTCGTCCTTTTCGACAAGAAAACTGTTGCCTTGCGAGACGTATTCGAGCGAGCGGATATCACTGGCCGCGTGGCTGAGCAGGCGCCGGTCGCGGAACGCTTCCGGGGTCTCCGGGAAAAGCGATACGAGGTGGGCGTCGACTGTACAGACGGCGTGCCAGTCCGCGCGTTTGAGGTAGACCCGGCCCGGTTTATTCTTGGGGGAATCGCCGACGTAGAGGGTCTGATCCTGGGGACTTGCTTCGTTGCGTATCGAGATTCGGACGCTGGCAGGGTCCAGGCCGAAATCGCCCAGCTTCGCCGGATGATCCACGAATCCCTCGCCCATCGCGAACTGCACTTCCTTCGTGAGAGCGTCCACCTTCTCCTGGTCCGCCAGGGCCTGAACCGGGGATTCCAGGCGCCATGCGGCATCCTTTGAGGCCCGGGTGAGGGTGACCGGAACGGATTCCGATCCGACGGGCGGCGGATCCTTCATCTTGGCGCCGCCTTTGCCGGTCCAGATGCGGGCGAATTCGATGCGGAGAATCGCGGATTCACGGTCATTCACCAGGAACCGGTCGCGCAAGTCGTTCAGGGAGCGATCGAGTTCGAAGAATTCATCCTTCGCCACGAGGAAGATGGGGCCGTCATTCAAACGCGTGTAACGGTATTTCTGCGTGGGATCCAAATCGCCGAAAAGCAGCGAAATCGCCCCCCCGCTCTCCGTTTCCGCCGCCACGCGCAATGCCGGCTCGCCCAGCCCGAAGGTTTTCAGGTCGGCGCTGCCGGGGGCGATTTCCCGCTCGTTGGAGAGCTGGGCCAGATGGTTCGCCACCCGGTCCCAAAGCGCATCGAGCGGAAGGATCGCGGGGTCGGGCTTGACCATGGTCCATTTGCCGTCCGGGCGGCGTTCGGCCGCGCTGGCCGTTTCATTCATCCGCCCGATCTCGAGGCGGCGCACGGCCACGCCGTCGAAATGGAACAGGCGCTTGGCTTCGATGGATTGCTGATGGCTGCGCGCCTGTTGATACTTCATCCCCCAGAACGCGGCGCAGAGCACCGCCAGCACCACGGCCATCAACAACGTGGTCCGGAACTTCATTGATGCTTCCTCCGGTTCCAGCGCATGAGAAGCCCGGCAATCACCACCACCTGGACCGTGAACAGAATTGAGACCCATGCAATGGCCCGCTGTTGGGCGCTCGAAAGAACGATGGGGACGTCTTCCTTGCCCGAGGCGCGTATGGCAATCAATTCGTCACGCTCGCTGAGCCAGGCGAAGGTGTTCAATACGAAATTGAAATTGCCGGGCACATGCATGCCCTCGTTCGAGGCGAACTCCGAGTCGCCCACCACCACCACGCGCGCCTCGCGCGGCCGGCCGGCCGCCACCTGCTCCTGCGCCGTCTTGATGGACGCCGCAACCGCCAGCGTCAGCGGGCCCGAGGTCTCATTCGGGCCATGCTGGGCCTGACGCGTCTCGGCTACCTTGGCCACATCCGTCTCCCCCCAGAAATCCGGGGTGGTGCGCAACAGCGGCGTCACGGATACACCGTCGTACAGCTTGTCGGCCGCGCGAACCGTCCGGCACGCCATGAACACCATCGTCTGCCCGAATCCCCGGGTGATGGGATGATCGGCGAAGAAGCTGCCCTGGAACGCCAGGAACCCGGAGTCCAGGCTCTGAAAGGGGCGCTTGTCCGTCGTCAGTTCCATCTGCCACGGCACCTTCTGCTGATCACTGATGGCCATGTCGCTCCCGAGCACTATGCCGCAGTGGCTCTCGAGCCAGGGGCGCATCTGCTCGGAGCCCGAACCCGCGCGCACGCTCTTCCAGGGGTCGATCATCATGAAGAGCCGGCCGCCGCGGTCCACATACTCCGAAGCCGCTCGCATTTCCTGGGGATGCAAGTCGCCGGTGGGATTGTTGAGCACCAGAATGTCGCAATCCGACGGAATCTCCGGGGCGGTGATCTTGATGCCGATGCGATCGGTCTTGTAGGACTCGCCTTCGAGCAGATTCTTCAGCATCGAGGCGCCGTTCTCCGTTTCGTCCAGGATATCGCGTTCGTGGTGCCCGGTCAGAAAACACACCTTGGGCTCGGCATCCCGCAGGACATTGACGAGTGCGTTCGTGAAATCGCGCTCTTCCATGCGCGGGCTGCCGCCGGAGAGCGTGATGACCCGCTGCTTCGTGCCGGCGGTGATGATCACGGTGCCCTGCGGCGACGTGTGCGTCACCTGCAGGCTTTCGAGCCGCTGGCGGTCCACCTGCGGATCCAGCATTTCGACCTTCAGCAAGTCCGTGTGTTTCCGGCACTGGTCGAGAAAGCGCAGGGTCTTGTCGCGCGCAATCAGCACCAGCTCATCCTGCACGTCGATGAAGAAGCACAGCACCTTGACCTCTTTGGCCATCCCGCGCAGCACCTGAACCGTCTGCGGCGACAAATCGCGGCGGCCTTCCCGGGTGAGGTCCCGGGTGAAGTCCCAGGACTGGACAAAGGCGTAGAGGACGATGCAGATGCCGAAGAAGAGCATCGACGAAAGCACGGCATTCAGCCCGCCGGCGGCCCGGCCCTCGAAGCGGGCGCGCCCGGCCACATTGCCCACGACCAGCGCCACCCAGACCAGCCCGCAGAACAGCCCGAGCGCAAGCGGCCCGAGCACCCACGGCGAGATGGCCTGCTGTCCGCTCACGAGCAGATTCATGGCCAGGGCCAGCAGGACGAGGGCGATGACACCGAGTACATTCCGAATCATGGGTTCACGGTCTCTTCTGGTTTTCCGGGATCAGGCGTCGCGTGCATGTTACCGCCTCCAATTCCGGCTCTCGAGCGACCGGAAGGTGAGGAAGAGGAAGAAGGCCGAAAGCAGCACATAGTAGGCCACGTCCTTGGGCTGAAACAGGCCTTGCGCCATCTCCTTGGCGTGCGCATCCAGCGACATTTCCACGAGGACGGCCCGCGCAAGGACATAGGCGGGCGCGGCCACGGAGGCCGCCGCCGCGGGCCACGACTCGGGAATCGGCGCCTGCTTGGGCAGGTCGCCGCCCATGTTGCCGATGACATAGAGCATCAGCACGATGCCGAAGCAGAGCACGGCGGAGGTAATCTGGTTGTGCGTGAGCGAGGAAACGAAGAGTCCCAGGCTGATAAACGCGGCGCTCATGAGGAAGACCGTGACTACGCCGAAGACCAGCACGGGTGTTTCAACGTTCACGAAATACGACATGATCGAGACGTCCACCGCCATCGGCAGGAGCATCACCAGGACCATGCCCATCGCCGCCAGGTATTTCCCGAAAATGATCTCGCGGTCGCGCAAGGGATACGTGAGCAGCAATTCGATCGTGCCCCGGTGCTTCTCTTCGGCAATCGAACGCATCGTGATCAGGGGCGATAGAAACATGACCAGGATGCCGCAGAAGACCAGGAAGGGGCTCAGGAATGTTTCTTCGAAATCCGGCACGGTGGCGTAACTGTACTGGCCGGGCGACTGGGTAATCTTGGCGAAGGTCAGGAAGGACAGGGTGAACGCCATGCCGGTGATGGCCGAAACCATCCCCACGAGCACATAGCCCACGGGCGTCAGAAAGTAACTCTTGAACTCGCGTTTGCATACGGCCCACGTGTTGCGCATGATCCCGCCTCACCCTTCTTCCCGGCGCTCGGCCGAGATCGCTTGTATGAAGGCGTCTTCGAGGGTCCGCGACGCGCCCGGGCCGGCAAGGTTCTCCAGGCGGTCCTGGGTGACTATCCGTCCCTGGTTGATGATGATGACCCGCTCGCACACGACCGCAACTTCCGGCAGGATGTGCGTGCTGAGCAGCACCGTGTGTTCTTTGCCGAGATCCTTGATCATCTGGCGGATATCGACGATCTGCCGCGGATCGAGGCCGACCGTCGGCTCGTCAAGGATGAGCACGGGGGGATTCCCGACCAGGGCTTGCGCCAGCCCCACGCGCTGACGGAAACCCTTCGAGACATTCCGGATCAGCCGGCCGCCGATTTCCCCGAGGCCGCAACGTTCCATCACGCGCCCCACTTCCGCGGTGCGGCCCATCCGCGGCACCCCCTTCACTTCCGTCACATACCGCAAGAAACCCTTCACGGTCATTTCTTCGTACAGCGGCACCCGCTCCGGAAGATAGCCCACCCGCCGCTTCACTTCGAGCGGATTGCTGTGGACTTCAAAGCCTGCGACCCGCGCGGTGCCCCGCGTGGCCGAGGCAAATCCCGTCAGAATGCGCATCGCGGTGCTCTTCCCTGCACCGTTCGGCCCGAGGAAACCGATGATCTCGCCTTGGCCCACATCAAACGAGGCGTCCGAGAGCGCCGCGATGGGGCCGTAAAATTTGGTTAGTCCGGCAACGTGAATCATGGCGTCCTGACAGAATTCCGGCGTTCAATGCACCGGCTGGGCTGCGTTAGCTACGCGATCGTGCCGCGCCGGGATGACGGATCGGGCAAAAAGCTTCCGGGACGCGGCACAAAGTTCCTCGGGGGCATGCTCCATTTTGGACCAGCCTTGTCAACTTTTTCTTCCTCGCGTGGTATAGTCTATTGCGAAGCAGGGAGTTGAATCAAGCAAGCCGGAGGGGAAAGGGCTTGGCATAGGAAATGCTTCGTGCCATGGGAGTGCACGGACATTCAGGAGCAGAAAGGCAGGTATCGTATGCTGGTGCAATGTTGTGTATGCGGACGCGTACGGAAGGGCATGAAGTGGATGCCCGCTGAGCCTTCCCACACGGTGCAGGAACGAATCAGCCATGGGTACTGCCCCAAGTGCGCCGCTGAGGCGTTCGAGGAGATTCGGAAACTCCACAAGAATCTGGATTACGCACCCGGACCGGCACTGACCGTATAGGCCCCTCATCACTGGCCAACCCGCGGCGCCGAAGGATTGCTTCGGCGCCGGGTCGTTTTTGGGGAAGGCCTGCCTTCCGCAGCGCCGCGCGGGCCGCGACACGTCCGGCTTGACCCGGAGGGACATCACCCCGCACTATGGCGGCATGCAAGGAACGAAGTGCTCGATGATCCCCCCTGATTCCGGAAAGAAACCGGCCGGCCGCAGTGTCCGCCCGGGCGATTGGGCCGTACTCGTGCTCATCCTGATCGCGGGCATGCTGTTGCGCCTGGACTACCTCGCGGAAATCGCACAGCGGCCCACGTTCACGGCGCCGATGCAGGACCCCTTGTATAACGATTACTGGGCGCGGGCGCTCATCACGGGGGACTGGAGCGTGCCGCCGGGCGTGAACGACCCGGAAATCCCGGGCACGCCGTACGGCCGCCCGCCGGGCTATCCCTATTTCCTTGCAGGTATCTACTGGATCTTCGGCGTCAATCCGTTCGCGCCGCGGCTGTTTCAAATGGCGTTGGGATTGCTGAACGTGGTCCTGGCATTCCTGCTGGGACGGGCGCTCTTCGGGCGCGTTTCCGGCTTGATAGCGGCAGCGTTGATGGCCACCTACTGGTCATTCATCTATTTTGAAGGACTGCTCACCTATCCCGCGGTGGTCGTGTTTCTTCTGTTGTCGTTAATGCACCTGCTCCGGATCTGGCGGGCCAGGCCGGGCTTCGTGACCGCGCTGCTCTGCGGAGCGGTCCTGGGCCTCTTCGGGCTCTTCCGCCCGAATGGACTGCTCTATGCGCCCTTCCTGCTCGCATGGATGGCCTGGGTGCTGCGGCGTCACGCGAACTGGCGGCCCATCGCGGCTTCGGCATTGGGCTTGACGTTAGGCGCGGTTGCGCTGGTCGCGCCGGCGCTGGTCCGGAACTACCGGGTCTCCGGCGAGTTCATTTTCGTGTCGTCCTATGGCGGGCTCAATTTCTATGTCGGGAATCACGCGGGCGCCACGTGTGTCGAGCCGAAGATCCCGGAATTGAAAGAACTCGCCGGGATCGACAACTGGACCTGCTTCGACTACCCCGCGATCGTGCATGGACTGGGGCGCAAGCTGGGCGATCCCACGTTGAGTTTCGGAGCGGCAAACCACTACTTCTACGGCAAGGCTCTCGCGTTCATCAAGGAACATCCCCGGGCCTTCGTGATGAAGACGTGCAAGAAGGCGTTGTTATTCTGGGGGCCACGGGAAGTGACGAACGACACGGTAATGGAGTACGACAAGCGCTTCTCGCCGCTGCTGCGTTGGCTGCCGGGGTTCCCGTTTGCCGTCGCCCTGTTCGCGCTGGGACTCCTGGCGTGGCGGCTGACTCGGAGTGCCGTGGACTCGGCGATGGCCGGGGCGCTGTTCCTGTTCGTGGCCGCCTATTTCCTCTCGGTAATTCCCTTCTTCATTGCGGGACGTTACCGCGTGCCGATTACCCCCTTCCTCCTGATCTTCGGCGGGCATGGCCTCGCCGTGCTGGGGCAGCGTCTGGCCGGCGGCCCAAGAACGGCCACGGCGGCGATGATTGCATTCGGCCTCGCCGTGCTCGCCGCGGCGAGTGTGAACCCGACGGGCTACAAGGCGTCGGAAGGCACGTGGCATTTCCATCAGGCGGTGGCCTATGCGGCGAAGGGCGATCTCGAACGCGCCCTGGACGAATATCGGGCCATGGAGGCCGCGGGCGGCGATCCGGTGGTGGTTTGGGCGAATTCGGGACGGCTGCTCGCCAAGCTGGGCCGTGCCGAAGAGGCCATCGCGGCCTACCGGCGCGGCCTCGAACACGACCCGAGGCACGACGCACTGCACAACAACCTCGGGTGGGAATTGGCGCAACTGGGGAAGACGGAAGAGGCCATGGCCGAGTATGCGGCGGCCGTGCGCATCAACCCGAACCTTGCCATCGCCCAGATCAACTGGGGACATGCCCTCGCGTCCCAGGACAAGTTCTCCGAGGCGCTCGAACACTATCGCCGCGCACTCGAGATCAACCCGCGCGACCCCCATGCCGCCTACAACGCCGCCCGCATGCTCCTCGAACTCGGCGATCCCGCGCAGGCAGTTGAGTACTATCGCCGGGCCTTGGAGATGAATCCACGCTTCGCCGAAGCGCACAACGGGCTGGGCGCGGCGCTGGCGGCGCAAGGGAACCGGGAAGAGGCCATTCGGGAATACACGGAGGCCCTTCGCCTGGATCCCCGGTTTGCACTGGCACGGACGAACCTGGCGCACGCGTTCGAACAGGGCGGAGATACGGAAGAGGCGGCACGGGAATACCGGCGTGTGCTTGAATATGACCCGCAGAACGACCGCGCCCGGGAAGGCCTCCGCCGGCTCGAGACGACGCCGGCCTCCTGAATCCGCTCCGCCCCACTCCTCCGGTCCTGGCAGCGTTCCTGATGCTTCGCACTGGATGGGGCGATGAAGCCGGGACGCTGCCGCCACTGGGCAGTTGCCGGCTTAACGGCGGCGGACATGCACTGCGTACCACTCCCGTGCGCGTCGGACCGTGCCTGCCATGCCCTGTTCGCGCAGGGTGGACCATGTGCGTCCGGCCAGGGTGCCGGCCCACTGACGCCAGGACATGCCTTCGTAAGCACGAGGTTCAGAGTCGCCCTGCGTTAACGGCAGATGTTCCTGCACGTAAGTCCATCGTACGTTCATCATCCGGGGCAGAATGTATGATGGGCACTGTTGGCAGTACTTCAGCATTCCTCGTTTGAGAATGACCTTTCGCGCGCGCTCCATATACGTCCCTGTCCACGCTTCGCGAAGGCTCATGTCGCGGAGGCTCTCGGCCTCCACGTCATTGTCAAAGACGCAACAGGGCCCGACACGTCCGTCGTTCGTAATCACGGCGGTGAGCCAGGGCTCATAGCAGCGGGCGTTCAGGATGGGCTCCGGCATGTCGGGCTCCTGCGGAAGACTCTCCGACTCTCCCTCTATGAAGAGATCAAGATTGTGTTGGAGGCCCAGTTCCGAAGCCCGTCTCCGTGCCTGCATCAAATACTCGGGAAGCCGTTCCCGCTGTTCCGCGGCCAGGTCGAACGGCACGCAGTTCTCATATGCGACCTGCAAGTGCGAGACGGAACAGCCCGTGCATTCCAGCTCGGCCGCCAACTCGTACATGCGGTCGAGCTTGTCCACGTTCATTCTCGTGATGACGGGGTGAAGCGAAACAAGCGGCAAGGTCACACCCTTGTCCCGGCGCATGTCTCTGAGCGCGCGAAGATTCGCCGTAGCACGCTCGAAAGAACCCGGCGACCGGATGGCGTCGTTGATCTCTGCCTCAGGGCCGTCGAGGCTGACCTGCAGCCGAGGCCAGCCGATATCGACCAATTGCTGAAGCTGTTTCTTGCTGAACATGGTGGCGTTCGTATGGAGTGTGCCTTCCATGCCGAGGGCGCGGATGCGTTCGCACATCTCCATGACGACCTTGCCCCGGGTCATGGGTTCTCCGCCTCCCACAATTGTCCACTGGCGCACCCCCATTTCGGCGCCCTCGTCCACCAGTCGGAGCAAACGGTCGTCGGAGAGTTCGCCCGCCGGGTCCTGCACACAGTCACCGAACTCTTTCAACGCCCACCGGAGCCAGCAGATCTTGCAAGCGAGGTTGCAGCGATTTGTCGGAAACACGCTGACTTCCCACGGGCCGGGCTTCTCGCCGGCCTGCCAGCGCAAGAGCCGGGTGACTTGACTGTCACCATGCGGATCTTTTGGGAGACTCATGGTTTATCCGCCTCGATTTGGAGCACGCGGCATCCAGGAAGGGTGCCAGCATATCATGCGCAGGAAACACGGTCAAACGTCCCGTCCCTTTGAAAAGCCCGCGTGGCAGTGCTACCATGCCGCCGCAATGAGTGCATTCGAGTACGACAGCCGGCACGAGCGGGAATTCAGGCGCATTCCGCGCGACCTGATTCGCGCGCGCGAACTGCTTCGCGACCTGGTCTGGAAAGATCTCCGGGCGCGGTATCGCTACGCGGTCATGGGTTTCCTGTGGGCGGTGCTGGAACCGCTCGCGTTCACGCTCATCCTCGCGTTCGTGTTCTCCGTGCTGCTTGCGGACAAGGCGGGGTTTGCCGCGTTGAAAGACGGCCCCCCTTTCACCGTGATGTTCCTTTGCGGCCTGATCTTCTGGCAGTACACCTCGGCCGCATTGACGAGCGCCACATTCTCGCTGGTCATCAGCCCGAATCTGATCAAGAAAGTCCATTTCACGCGCGAGGTGGTGCCGCTGGCGGCCATCGCCGTGCCGCTGGTCAACCTGGCGATCGGCGTGCTGCTGCTGCTCACGATGCACCTGCTGCTCGGGGGCAGCCTCAGCCTGGCGTTGGCGTGGCTGCCGTTGGTGTTTTCCATCCAGTTCGCGTTGACTGCCGGACTCGCGCTGCTGTTCTCGTGCGGCCACGTGATCTACCGCGACGTGGGCAACATGGTGAATGTGGCGTTGATGTTCGGTTTCTACGCCTCGCCCGTGTTTTACCCGCTGGACAAGGTGCTGACGACGAACCTGTTGCCCGGCTGGGCCGTGAAATTGTACCTGTTGAACCCGATGGCGGAACTGCTCCACGCCTACCGCCAGATCCTGTTTGAACAACGCTTCCCCGATGTCAGCCTGCTGCTGTGGCCCGCGGCGCTCGCGGCCGTGTTTGTGCTTGCCGGCGCGTGGCTCTTCCGGCGGCACGCCCCGACCTTCTCGGATTACTTGTGATGCCCATTATCGAAGTGGACCACGTAAGCAAGTCGTTTCCCGCGCGGCGCGGCATGCGCGACCTGCGCGGCCGCGGCGGTTTGGGCGACTGGCTCCGCGGGCGCAAAGCGGAGACGATCACCGCGCTGCAGGACATTTCGATTTCGGTCGAGCCGGGCGAGTCCCTGGGCATCATCGGCCGGAACGGCTCCGGGAAAAGCACGCTGCTGAGCCTGATTGCCGGGGTGTCGTTGCCCACGACCGGCCGGGTGGCCGTCCACGGACGGGTGGCGTCGCTGCTCGAACTGGGGGCGGGGTTCCACCCCATGCTCACCGGACGCGAGAATGTGTACCTGAACGCGGGACTCCTGGGCATGCGCCACGCGCAGGTGGACGAGGTCTTCGAGAGCATCGTCACATACTCGGGCATCGGCGATTTCATCGATCAACCCGTGGACACGTACAGCAGCGGGATGTATGTCCGCATTGGCTTCGCCGTTGCCGTGCACACGAATCCCGACGTGTTCCTGGTGGACGAAGTGCTGTCCGTGGGCGACGAGGAGTTCCAGCGCAAGTGCCGGCACACGATCGGGGAACTCCGCGAGCAGAAGAAGACCATCGTGTTCGTGTCGCACGACCTCGGCATCGTGAACACCCTGTGCGAACGGGTGGTGCTGCTCGACAAAGGCCGCATGCTCCACCGCGACACTGTGCAGAAGACGATCAGCTTCTACCTGCGGCAGGTGGGCCGGGAACGGGGCGTGCACACGTTCCGCAGCGGCGCCCTGGAGGCCATCCAGTGCGAAGGGCGCGTCTCGCTGTTCCGGGATCAGCAGGAGTTGACCGCGCCGGACGGCCTGGTCATGCATCTCCACTCGCTGGGGCAGATTCACCGATCCACCGCGGCGGAATGGGAAGTAAGCGAAGCCACGGAGCACGGCTGCACGGCGGCGGGCCACATGACGCGCCTGCCCCTCCGCTTGATTTGGACGCTCCGGCTGGATCAAGGACGGCTGCATTGGGATGCCGCGATGGAGGTGCTCCGTGAGGTCACCCTCGAATCGGCCGACCTCTGCGGTTTCTGGCCGGCGCACTACACCCGTTGGCACTACGGAGAAGTCTCGGGGTGGTTCCCGGAAATCCGGCCCTCGGACCTCTCCTGGAACATGGTCGCCTTTCCCTCCAAGGCCCAGTTTGGCAGCGAGGATGTCCGTCTCGCCGCCATCGAAGGGGAGGAGGACTCCGCATTGCAGCCGGTCATCGCGTCTTTTGAGCCGTGCCTGCCGCAATTCAGCATGTACTGGGCGAACAGCGAGTACTCGGGCTACAGCCGCATCATGATGATCTCCGCCCGATTCGGGGAACAGGAGCAACGCTTCGCCCCCGGCCGCTACGCGCTGTTTTCCATGACGCTGGATGCCACCCTGGCTCGGGAAAGCATGCGGCAGGAGGTCCGCGCCTGCCGCGAGGCCTTCCGGAAACGCCTGCACGCCGAGCGCAGTCTGGACAGCGGCCCCTGCACCGCCTTCTTTGAAGAGGGGCATATTCGCCTGGCCTGGAAGGGCGAGGAATTCACCTCGTATCTTCATGTGTATGGGTCGATGTTGATCCAGCAACTCTGGAACGACAGCCAGAACCTGCATTGGACGAGCATCGAATCCGACGGCCGTGTGCTGCGGTCGAGCGGAGAGTCGCGCCGCTTTCCGTTCCGGCAGCACTGGACCCTGGAATGCCTGGACGACGGATTCGGCTGGCGAATTGAGTTGGAGGCGCTGGAGCCGCTGGAAGTGCAGGAATATCATGCGACTGCGGTGCTGGCGCCGGATTACGAACGCTGGCAGACCGATTTTGAATCGGGCGGATACCCGCCCTTCGAGCGCGGGAAGGATACCTGGGTGCACTTGAACAAGTCGTATGCGCCCGGCAAGCGCATCACCGCCTTGAGTTCGGACCGGCCATCTGTTACGCTGGAAAGCACGGCAGATGAGTTGCCATTCCGAATGACCGCCATCAATACGAAGTATGATGAAAACGCGCGGGTCCTTCAGGCGCTGCGCACCGCAGAGAGCGGCCGCCTCCATTTCCCGGCAGGACGTCACCTCTATTTCGCGGGCCGGATTCGCATTTCACCGCCACAACCAAGAGAAGCGTGATTCGATGGAGCAGAACCGTTCGAAGAATTTCACAAAGACCACGAAGCGGGTGCTGACAAAGCGCGGGGTGATGTGGCTCGGCCAAACCTGCAACCTCCGATGCTACTTCTGTTATTTCATCAACCGCATCGAGGATCACCATCATCCCGAACATGCCTTCATGAGCCTGGACAAGGCCAAGCAGATCTGCAAGACGCTCCGCTATTTCTACGACAACCGTTCCATCGACATTCAGGGCGGGGAGCCGACCATCCACAAGGATATCCTCGAGCTGGTCTCGTACTGCCGGGACATCGGCCTCTCCCCCACGCTGATCACCAATGGCCTGATTCTCGGGAAACCGGGCAAACTCGAGGAGTTCCGGGATGCCGGGGTCCGCGATTTCCTGGTCAGTCTCCACGGCATCGGCGAAGCACACAATGAGGCGGTGCGCGTCAAGGGCGCCTATGAGAAGATCACCGCGTCCATCGAACGGATGCGCGAACTCGATCTCCCCTTCCGATTCAATTGCACGATGTCGAAACCGGTGGTGCCGGTCATCACGCAGGTGGCCGCGAAGGCCATCGAATACGGCGCGAACGCGGTCAATTTCATCGCCTTCAACCCCTTCAGCGATCAGAACACGGGCCATCGCCAGGCCGAGACGGTGGAACGCTACTCCGTGATCAAGCCGCGCCTGACTGAGGCCATCGACATGCTGGAAGCAGCCGGCATCGAGACGAATGTGCGCTATCTGCCGATGTGCATGGCCGAAGAACGGCATCGCAAGAATTTCTACAACTTCCAGCAGCTCTCCTACGATGTGCACGAATGGGACTATCAAAGCTGGATGTGGACGATGATGCCCACGCAGATGATGCGCGACGGCAATCCGTCCCCGCCCTACCGCATCGGCCCCTACGCCTACCGCGTATACAAGGCGCCGGCCCATCTGGTCCGCGACAATTACGAGAAGCACCCGTTGAAGCAGGGGATCAAGTTCGCCATTCAGCGGACGCTTTCGCAGGTCACTCAGGCGGTGCGGGGCCGGGACGTGGTCTATCGGGAGGAAGCGCGCCGCCGCGCAAAGGACGATTGCGGCTACAAGTACGGCGAAGCCTGCAAGACCTGTTCACTCCGGAATATCTGCGACGGGTTCCATGGCGACTACGCCGACTTCTTCGGCGCGGAGGAAGCCAAGACCGTATCGAACATACCGCTCACGGACGACCCGAAGCACTACATCCAGGACCAGGAGAAAGTGGTCATGCCCGAGGATTACTCCTGGGCACTGTAAGCATCTCGCGATCCAACTTCTCCGCTGGCTTCGATTTCCTACCCCTTTGAACGCATGCGCTCCCGAAGACGGGCAAAAAGGCGGCTGCGTTGCGCGAGGGCATCCAGCAGTCCCGGGGCCGGCTGGCCGGTTTCCATCCGCCATTGCCGCTCGCCCTGGCGCCAGCCGTACGACTGCGAGAGCCGCTCGATAATGCGCCACGGAATGCTCTCCAGCATTCTCGCATGTGAGATTTTCCGGTGCCGGCCGAAGCGATAAAAAGCGATCAGGTCGATAAAGAAGGATCGGATGCCC
Source organism: Candidatus Hydrogenedentota bacterium (assembly GCA_903837785.1). Lineage (GTDB taxonomy): Bacteria > Hydrogenedentota > Hydrogenedentia > Hydrogenedentales > CAILVY01 > CAILVY01. The sequence continues at coordinate 15,600 of CAILVY010000385.1, read as the reverse complement.
GTGATGGAGGGGCTCAGCCCCGCGGCATCCCAGTAGTTCTCGATATCCTTCTTGCCCCACTCGGGATGGAATTCCTCGGGAACGAGCATGCGATGCAGCACCAGGGCGGTGCCGTAGCCGTAGTTGCGGAACGTCCTGATGAAACGCCGCAGCGAGGACTCGAAATCGTGGAAGACGACGGCATCCGTGGCATACGCGTAACGCCAGCCCTGCTTCCACAGGAGAATGCTCGCGGCAATGTCTTCGCCGCCGGGCGTGCGGATGTCTTCGGGAAAGCCGCCCGCGTCCAGCAGCGTCTGCCGGTGATAGCAGCAGTTGCAGGTCACGAGATACGTGCGCTCGAACTGATACGTGGGCGTCCACTGCGGTTCGAGGCTCATGTTCACGATGTTGTAGCGCGCGAGGAAACTCTTCTCCGAAAGCGCTTTCACTTTGCCCGCCACGCCGGCAATCCGCTTTCCGAGATCAACCGGCCGCACGAGTTCCTCCAGCCAACCGGGTTCGACCACGCAATCGGAATCCGTAAACGCCACAATCGCTCCACGGGCCTCGCGCAGGCCCGCATTTCGCGCACGCCCGGGGCCTCCATTTCTTTCGAGGCGCAACAACCGCGCGGCAAACGGCAGCCCTTTCTCAATCCACGCCTCGACGACCGCGCACGTGTCGTCGGGAGAGCAATCGTCGACAATCACGACCTCGAAGGTTTCAGGGTTGACCAGACGCTCAAGAGACGCGAGCAAACGGGCCAGTTTCCGAGATTGGTTGTAGGTTGGAACGACAATGGATGCTGTGCGTGAATCTTCACTCATGAGGCCGGTTTTCCTGCGTCTTCCGCCCGCGTTCTGTCCTGACGGAGCCTAGCATGGGCCAGGAGCACTTTCAAGTGGTTGCGCAGACGCAAGCGGGCGCTTGCCTCTTCAGGGGCGGCCATGGGAAGATGCCGCATGCTGCCGCAAAGCCGCGGAAGGAAGAAGACCGCTCATGACACATCGGGATCGCTATCTTGAGACGCTGCTGTTTGGCACGCCGGATCGAGTTCCGTTCGAGCCGGGCGCTCCCCGGGAATCGACGCTGAAGGCGTGGCACGCCCAAGGGCTGGAGCGACAACATCTCGAAGTGATACACGAGGCGGTGGAACGGGAACGCGGCGCGCGCGGCTTGGCGCCCGTGGCCTGTCTTCCGAGAGAGCCCATGACGGACTACGGCGTGTCGTTCCAGATGCTCCCGAAGTTCGAGGAGAAGGTGCTCGAGCACAGAGACGGCCATTACGTCGTGCAGGACTGGATGGGCGCCATCACGGAAATCGCGGACACGTACGACTACACGTACATTCGCTCGCCGCGCGATTTCGTCACACGCAAGTGGCATCGCTTCCCGGTCCAGACGCGCGCCGATTGGGAAGAACGGATTAAGTGGCGATTTGATCCAAAAGACGCCGGGCGCTTTCCCGCGGATTTTGCGGAACGCTGCGCGCGCCTTCGCGAACGGGATTTCCCGCTGGTGCTGCACTTCAACGGGCCCTTCTGGCAGTTGCGCGAGTTCTGCGGCCTGGAAGGGCTGTGCCGGCTGCTGCTGGAGCAGCCGGATTTTGTGCGGGAGATGGCGTCATTCTGGGCGGATTTCGTGTCAGAAACGATGCAGCCGATCCTCGCGGCGGCCGCGCCCGACATGCTTCACTTCTCGGAGGACATGTGTTTCAAGGCGCATCCCATGCTATCGCCGGACATGACAATGGACCTGTGCGGGCCGGGTTACCGCCAGTGGATCGGGCAGGCGCGCGCGGCGGGCGTGCGCCTCTTCGGCTTGGATTCCGACGGCGACATCGGGCTGCTGCTTCCGGTGTGGATCGCGTGCGGCATCAACTGCGTGGACCCACTCGAAGTGGCGGCGGGCAATGATATCCGGGCCTATCGCGCGGCCTTTGGCCGGCGGGTGTCGTTCCTCGGAGGCATTGACAAGCGGGCCATCGCGGCGGGGGGCGCTGTGCTGCGCGAAGAACTGGCGCGCGTCCAGCCGGTCGTGGACGAAGGCGGGTATATTCCGTCCTGTGATCACGGCGTGCCGCCGGACATTTCGTGGCGGAATTTTCAGGATTATGCGCTGCAGCTCGCACAAATGACGGGGTGGCTGGCCTGAAGCCAGCCACCCCACGACAAAGAGCGAGGGTCAGCTCTTGGGTTGGCGGTCGTCGGGGCCGATGGCGCCGTCGTGATTGCGGTCGAGCTTCGCGAATCGTTCCCGGGTGAGTTTCGGAAACACGCTCCTGGCCTCTTCAAAGGTCACTTTGCCGTCCTTGTTCGTGTCGGCGGTCTTCAACTTCGCGAGGAATTGCTGGCGGCGTTGCGCATCCTGTCCGGGCGCGCCGGGCTGTTCTGGCTTTGCCGGCTTGTCCGCGGCGCTGATCGCGCCATCGTGATTGCGGTCAAAGTGATTGAATTGCTCCTGCGTCACGTTCGGCAGCGCGGCCTTCGCCTCTTCGAAAGTCACTTTCCCGTCGTTGTTCGTATCGGCCGCCTTCAGCTTCGCGAGCATCTGCTGGCGGCGCTGCGGATCCTGCCCTGGCCCGGCCGGACGCGCCGGCTTGTCCGCCGCGCTAATCGCGCCGTCGTGATTGCGGTCCAGTTTGTTGAAATGTTCCTGCGTCAGCTTCGGAACCACGGCCTTGGCCTCGTCAAAGGTGACTTTGCCGTCATTGTCCTTGTCCGCCTCTTTCAGTTTCGCGAGCAGTTGCTGATGCCGCTCGCCCTTGGCCGCTTGTGCCCCTTTGCCGGGTTTGGCTTGGCCTTGGGCAGGCAAGGGCGGTCTTGCTTCCTCGCCCGCGGGCGTTGCAGGCTTGTCATCCTTTGTCAGCGCACCATCGTGATTGCGGTCCAGCGCGTTGAAACGTTCCTGTGTACAGTTCGGCCGGGCGGCCTTCCATTCCTCGAACGTGACTTTCCCGTCGTGGTTCGTGTCCGCCTGCTGAACCGCCTGAGCCATGTCCTTGCCCGGCGCCTGCGGCCCTTCGGCCGTCGCGGGCAACGCGAGCAGCGCCAGAAAGACCATCGCACTCATGACCTGCCAATATCGCATGGTTGGATCTCCTTGTCTTTTGAACTCTTCCTCTTCGGCGGGTCTCGTGTCCCGCGCCGTTCCCTTGAACCCCGAGGCCGTGTGGAAGTTCCCCGCGCGCGGCCCTTGGTTCTGCCACGCGATTACGATTAGGATACGCCATCAGGAAGCGAGGCCCTCATGCGCACACGAATCCCGGCCGTGATCGTATTGCTGATGGGCGGCATGGCCGCACTGGCACAGCCGCCCGAGTATCCGCCCCGCGTGCAATGGGACACGCCGGGCGCCGACAGCAACGGCTCCATGCCGTTGGGCAACGGCGATATCGGCCTGAACGCGTGGGTGGAGGAGAACGGGGACCTCCTCTTCTACCTCAGCAAGACCGACGCATGGAGCGGGAACGGACGCCTGCTCAAGCTGGGCCGCATACGGGTTTCGCTGAGTCCCGCACTTGCCACGAAGGATGCTTCGTTTCGGCAGATCCTGGATACAGAACGGGGCTGCATCGAGATTGCGGGCGGGGCTGGGGATGGCGCGTGTACGCTGCGGCTGTGGGTGGACGCGAATGCGCCCGCCGTGCGCATCGAGACCGCCTGCGAAACGCCGCGCGCCATGCGCGCAAGTTTCGAGTGCTGGAGAAACGCGCCGCGCACGCTGATGCCGGAAGAGCGGGACAGCGCCTATGGGCTCGCCGAGGGCCCGGATCCGATCGTGGAAGAAGCAGACACGGTTCTGACCGGCGGGGAGAACGCGGTCGTGTGGTGCCACCGCAACGAATCCTCGATTTGGGCGTCCACATTGCGCATGCAGGACATGGCGGACTGGACCGCACGCGGCAGCGACCCGCTGCTGCATCGCACGTTTGGCGGATGGATGCAGGGCGCAGGCTTCATCAAGGATGGCCCGAACGCGCTGCAGGCGCCCTCCGCAAAACAGCACGCCCTCTCCATCCATGTGCTGACCGCCCAGACCGCGGACGCGGAAACATGGGCCGGGCAATTGCGGCGCCTCGTGGCGGCAGATACGGCATCCCGGAACGACGCATGGACGGCGCACACGGCGTGGTGGCATGCGTTCTGGAATCGGAGCTGGATTCGCCTCTCCGGCCCTGGCACGGAACCCGTCAACCGCGCCTACGCCTTGCAGCGCTTCATCACGGCCTGCGCGGGCCGCGGCGGCTCGCCCATCAAGTTCAACGGCTCGATCTTCACGGTGGACGCGGAAAAGAAGGGCCGCCATCTCGATGCGGACTATCGCCAGTGGGGCGGCACATACTGGTTCCAGAACACCCGTCTCGTTTACTGGCCGATGCTGGCCGCGGGCGATTTCGAAATGATGCAGCCGCTCTTCCTCATGTACCGCGCCATGCTGCCGTTCGCGGCGTCGCGCACCCGGGCCTATTTCGGGCATGAGGGCGCCTTCTTCCCCGAGACGCTCCATTTCTGGGGCGCCTATGCCCAGGACAATTACGGGTGGAAACGCACAAACCTCGCTCCGGGCATCACGGAGAACACGTACATTCGCTATTACTACTCGAGCGCGCTGGAACTGCTCATGATGATGCTCGAGTTCCAGGCGTTCACCGGCGACGAGGCGTTCGTCCGGGAGACGCTGCTGCCCTTCGCGGATGCCGCCCTGGCCTTTTACGACCGGCACTATCCGCGCGACGCGCAGGGCAGGCTGCGTATCGCGCCATCACAGGCGCTGGAAACCTGGCAGAAGGCGGTGAATCCGCTTCCGCCCATCGCCGGTTTGCGCCGGGCGACGGCGGATCTGCTCGCCTTGCCTGAGCGATTGACCTCTGAATCGGAGCGCGGCTTCTGGCGCAGGCTCGCGGCGGAACTCCCGGAGTTGCCTCGCGGAACCCTCAAGGGAGAGTCCGTGCTCACGGCCGCCGCCCAAATCCTGGAGGAAGCCAAGAACTCCGAGAATCCCGAGCTCTATGCGGTCTTCCCGTATCGCTTGTTCGGCGTGGGAAAGCCCGAACTCGATCTGGCCCGGCACACGTTTGCCGTGCGCCATGTGAAAGGCTGCAATGGCTGGCGTCAGGACGAGACGCAGGCCGCCCTCCTGGGACTCGCTGAAGAAGCCCGGAAGGACCTGATGCAACGCGTGTCCATGAAGCACGAGAAAAGCCGCTTCCCCGCATTCTGGGGGCCGAATTTCGACTGGGTGCCGGATCAGGATCATGGCGGCAATGCCATGATGGCGCTCCAGACGATGCTGCTCCAGCATGAGGGACGCGCGCTGTTCCTGTTCCCGGCGTGGCCAAAGGACTGGGACGTCGAATTCCGGCTGCATGCGCCCTGCAATACGACGATCGAGGGCATGCGCAAGAATGGCAAGCTGGAGCAGCTCCAGGTGACGCCGCCGGAACGGCGGGAGGATCTCGCGATACTGGAGGCACAATGAGGGCACACAAGTGAAGACAGGCACCGCCACGATCGAGATCACGCCCCAACCGGGCGCCGAGTTGTCAGGCTATGTGGCGCGGGTGCAACCTTCGACGGCCGTGCGCGATGCGCTCTACGCCCGGGGACTGTATCTGGATGACGGCACGGCGCGGATCTTGTGGCTGCACGCGGATCTTATCGGATTGGAGCGCGAGTTTGTGGCGGATGTGAAGGGCGCGCTGCAGGAACGCTATGGACTCGCGCCGGAACAGGTGGTTTTGTCCGCCACGCACACGCACGCGGGCCCCGCCACAATCCACCTGAACCTCTGCGGCGAGTATGACGCACCCTACGTGGGGTGGCTTCGCGAGCGCCTGCTCGAAACGGCCGCGGCCGCCATGCGCCACGTGGAAGAAACCGAACCCGTGACAGCGGAAGGCCATTGCGCGCTCGCAGTAGATCGGCGCGGCGGCCCTTCCGCGCATGTGGATCACCGGATGGGCGTCATCGCCTGGCGGCGTCCCGACGCATCGTACGCGGCGGTGCTCGCCAATTACGCCATGCACAACGTGGTGCTGAGTTCGGACAACCGCCTGATCAGCGGCGATGCCGCGGGCCGGGCCGCGCGCACCATCCACCTGGGACTGCCCGGGGCGCCGGTCGTGCTGTTCACAAATGGCGCATGCGGCAACACGAATCCGCCACGGCACACTTCGGATTTCTCGCAGCTCGACGCGTGGGGCGATGAACTGGCGGACAGTGTCATCCGCGCCCTTGCCTCGGCGGCGCCCGTGCCGAACGCGGCGCTGCGCACGGCGCGCGCACACTTCGATCTGCCGCTCGACGTGGGCGATGAAGCCCGGATCAAGGCATGGGCGGCAAAACTCCGCGCGGGCACGAAGAACGCCGCCGGCTATGCGCCGGAACGCGTCCGGCGGGCGGCAGACCTCTGGGAAGCGGAGATGCTGGGCCGGCTCGCCGCCGGAACGATTCCCGATCATATCCGCATGGACCTCGGCGTCATTCGCATTGGCCCCGTGGCGTGGGTCTGTGTCGGCGCGGAAGTCTTCTCGCGCATCGCGGACGATTTGCGCGCCGCCGCGGGACAGCCTCTCTATGTCGTGGGCTATGCCAACGGCGATGTGGGATATCTTCCTGAGCGGGCCGCGTATACGGAAGGCGGTTACGAAGTGGACAGCGCGTTCATTTTTTATCACGGGTTCCGGCCGAAGCCCGGCGCGTTCGAGATGCTCCGGGACACGGCCATGGAGTTGATGCGCCAAATCTGAATGAGGTGACGAGAATGGCCTATCCGAGTGTGCTCGACGATGTGCGTGACGCGGTGGCAATGCGCATTCCGAAGCGCTTGCCGGTCTTCCTGTGCAGCGAGGAATTCGACGTGCGCGTGTGCGGCAGCCGTTACGACCGCTACAACCGCGACGCTGATGAAATGGCGCGCGTGCAGATCGAGGCCGTGGAACGCTTCGACTATGACTGGGCCTGGCTTCAGGTGGACGACTGCATCGAGTTCGAACCGCTCGGGATTGGCGTGAAAGGCGAAGGCGATATTCTCCCGGCCACCTGCTCCTATCTCCCCGCAACGGACGACGCGATGGCGCGCTTGCGCGAGCACGGCTACCGCGTCGAAGGCCGGATGGGCGTGCTGCTGGATGCGATCAGCGCAGTGAAAGCCCATTTCGGCGGTCGGGTCTGCGTGACGGGGCGCACGGCGGCGCCCTTCAGTTCCGTAACGCTCGCGTTTGGCATCAACGAAACGCTGATGCTCCTGTACGAGCGCCCGGACTTCATCCTCGAGGCGATGAAGTTCTTCGAGGAGTATCAGTCGCGCTTCGGGCTGGATCAAATCGCCGCGGGCGCGGACGCGCTGTGGCTCGGCGACTGCAATGCCTCGGGGCACTTGATCAGTCCTGCGGCCTATCGCGAGTTCGCCATGGCGCCCGCGCGCCGGGTCTCGCGCGCCTATCAAGAACAGGGCGGCATCGTCCTGTATCACGCAAGCGAGGAATTGCCCCCGATGATCGACCTGCAGGCCGATGCAGGCGTCTCCATCCTCAGTGTGGGGCCGGGCGTGGAGATCGAAAAGGCGCGGGGTCTTGTGAACGGGCGCGTGTGTCTGTCAGGAAATGTGAACCCGCTCGCGGTCCTCGAACGCGGCACCCCGGAAGACGTGCAGGCCGAGGTGGAACGGATTGTCCGGAACGTCAGCAAGCGCGGCGGCCACGTGATGAACTCGGGCGAAATGATCCCCCGCGACACGCCGGAGGCGAACATACGTACGTTCGTGGAAACCGCGCGCAGGGCGTGGCATGGATAGCCCTTCCGAACAGGACAGGCTCACGGGAACGGCGTTGCCGACCGCATTGGGCATCGGCTCCATCCTCATGTGGGGATCGACGATTGCGTTTTCCCGGAGCCTGGCCGAAGAGCTTGGGACGCTCACTTCGGGCGCGCTGATGCTCGGAGTGGGCGGCGGCGCGGGCGCGATCCACTTGCTTCTTCATCCCGGCGCGTTTCGCGGAGCGTTGAAGTTGCCCCGGCGCTACTTGTGGGGCTGCGGCGCGCTCTTCGTGGGATACATGCTCTGTTTCTATCTCGCCATCGGCCTGTCGCACACGCGGGAGCAAGTTATTGAGGCCGGCATTCTCAATTATCTGTGGCCGAGCCTCACGTTGTTGCTGGCTGCGCTGTTGTTGCGGAAGCGGGTCCGCGCGCCGCTGCTCGCGGCGGGCATTGCCGTGGCCTGCGGAGGCGTGGTCCTCGCCATGTCGAGCGGCGGCGCCGTATCGCTGTCAGGATTTGCGGGAAACCTCCGGGCAAATGCCGTGCCCTACGGCTTCGCGTTCACGGGCGCGGTCCTGTGGGCGCTGTACAGCGCGCTCAGCCGCGTGTGGGCCTCCAGTGACGACGCACTGGCCACCCCGATCTTTCTGCTGGCGTCCGCGCTCGCCGTCTTTTTGCTGCGGCTCGGTGTGCACGAGAACACGCATTGGAGCCCGCGCGTGGCGGCCGAGTTGCTCTATACGGGCCTTTGTCCGACCTGGTTGGGCTATGCGTTCTGGGACGTGGCCATGCGCCGGGGCAACCTCGTTCTCGTCGCCTCGCTCTCCTATTTCATCCCGGTGCTCTCGACCGCCATCAGCAGCCTGTATCTGGGCGTGCCCCTGGGCATGAGCCTCTGGATCGGGTGCGCACTGGTTGTGGCGGGCGCGTTGCTCTGCAAACGCGCGTCGCTGGACTGAAGCAGGTTGCCCTCCGCCATTCGCGCCGCTCTTCGTCATCGGCTATACTCACCCCCAATCTAACGGGAACCAGTTGTCCTTATGAGCGGGTGGTTGCGTCCAGTGGAGACGTTCGAGGAACGCGAGGTCCGCACCGGACTGCGCATGCTCCTTTGGGACGGCGCGTTCGGGCAAATGGCCTTCGCGTTCACCCTCGGCCCGTTCATGATCGCGTTCGCCGTCCTGCTGGGCGCGTCCAATCTCGTTGTTGGCCTGATCGGTGCCATCGGGCCGCTCTCGCAGGCCCTTCAGATCCCCGTAGTCTTCCTCGTCGAGCGCACCCGGCAGCGCAAGATGCTCACGGTCGTCTCGGCATTCGTGGCCCGAAGCATGTGGGTGCTCGTGGCCGCCGTGCCCCTCTGGGTGCCGCCGCCGTGGCGGGTGAGCTCGTTTCTCGCGCTCCTTGCGATCTACTTCGGACTTTCCGCCATCACGGGCTGCGCGTTCACCTCGTGGATTCGCGACGTGGTCCCCGAACACCTCATGGCCTCGTTCTTCAGCAAGCGGATGATGCTGGCGACGGCCGCGGGCGCGGTCGTGAGCCTCCTGGGCGGCATGGGTGTCGATCTGTACAAGGCGCATTTCGGCAATGCATACGGCGCCTACGCCCTCATCTACTTCGCGGGCGCGCTCTCGGGCTACGCGGGGGTCTTTGCCCTGGCCCGCGTCCCGGAGCCTCCGATGCGCACCGCGCCGCGCAACGGCATCATGCAGGTGGTCTCGACTCCCTATGGCGATCTCAATTTCCGCGCACTCGTGATGTTCCTCGGGGCGTGGTGCTTCGCAACGAACTTCTCCGGACCCTTCTTCCCCGTCTACATGATCAAGAACCTGCATCTCAACATGACCTGGGTCCTCGGCCTCACTGTGTTGAGCCAGGTCTCGAATCTCGTGTTCTTCCATGTCTGGGGGCGCATCTCCGACCGCTTCAACAACAAGTCCGTGCTCAACCTCACGGTCCCCATGTACTTCCTGTGCCTCCTGCTCTGGCCGCTCATGAGCACGCCCGGACACCACACCGCCCTGGCCATGGCCATCGCCTTCCACGCCTTCGGCGGCATCGCCACCGCCGGCGTGGCGCTGGCCGCAAACAACCTCGTCCTCCTCAGCGCCCCGCGCGGCGGCGCAACGCCCTACCTCGCGTTCAACGCGCTTGTGCAGGGCATCGCCGCAAGCATTGCCCCCATTGTTGCGGGCTGCGCGGCCGACCTCTTCGATCAATACGATCTCAGCATCGTCCTGAACTGGCGAATCACCGACCCCGCGCATCCCCTGGCCATCGCGGTGCCCGCGCTCCACCTGCGCGGGCTTGACTTCGTCTTCCTCCTCTCCTTCGTCTTCGGACTCTATGCCATCCACCGCCTGCTCGCCGTCCGCGAAGAAGGCGAAGTCCCCCACTCCATCGTCCGCCGTGAATTCTTCGCCGAGGTCGAACGCCTCGTCCGAAACGTCTCCACCGTCGCAGGACTTCGGTCCATCGGCGAGTTCTTCAGCAGTCCCTCCCGGGAAGACGACCGCGACAAGACAGCGGCGGCCGATAGAAATGACTCGTAGGGAGACGCGAAGCTGGGCCTCGGAGCAGGGGTTGCGCGTTTCCGGGATCCGGGTGTAGGGTGCATTCAGGAGGAAACCGTCATGGGTACCTACTTCGAGACTCTGTTCGGATTGTACGCCTTGGGCGCCTTGGTTGCCGGGCTCTTCTTTGCCGGCATTGCGATGCTCTTCTTCGGATAAACGGGGACTGCGCGAAAAACGCCTTCACCACTGAATGCCGTGTGCAGTGCCGCCCTCTACGTATCCGGGAAGACAGGCCGTGCCAACCCCCCGCCCGGCCGTGAGGCACGCGCCGCCGGAAATAATGTACAATTCTTGTCAACATACACTAGTGTTCGCTCAGGCCGTTCCCAAACAGCACCTGGAGAAGACATTGCCCATGCAGCGGAAGCTGGAAAGACAACTGCGGAGTGATGAAGAGGCCGTCAAGGATGCGGGGTTGATCCTCGATTTCGACGAGATTGCCCGGAAGGGTTCGATGACGCGCGAGGAGATGGCTATTGGCAAGTGGTACGGGATCTATCACTCGCGGCAGGCCGGCAACCACATGGCGCGGGTGGTGATTCCGGGCGGGAAGATGAGCTCGGTGCAGGCGCGGGATCTCGCGCGGCTTTCCGCGCGCTATTCCCCGGGCCTCATTTCGTTTACGACCCGCCAGTCCGCTCAGTTTCATTGCGTTCAGCTCAAGGACCTGCCGTGGCTTCTGCGGGACCTCCAGGCGGCGGGCATGAGCACCTTTCACGGCTGCGGCGACGTGACGCGCAACGTGGCGGCATGTCCGTGGGCGTCCATCTGCCCGCACCGCCGCTTTGACGTGCTGCCGTATGCGAAGGCGGCGGCGGAAGCCCTCACGGCGGCCCGGGATCTGGACAATCTTCCGCGCAAGTACAAGATTACGTATTCCGGGTGCGCGGGCGGCTGCGGCCAGCCCCACATTAATTGCACGGGCCTGGTTGCCGTGGCGCGCCGGGGCGCGGACGGCAGTCGCGAGACCGGGTTTCAGGTGAATATAGGCGGCGGTTTGGGTTGGCAGCCCTTCATCGCCCAGCCGCTCTACACGTTCGTGCCGCCGGAAGCGGCCACGGCGGTGTGCCGCGCCATCGGCATCCTCTTCCGCGATCATGGCGATCGCTACATCCGTATGTATGCGCGCCTGAAGTTCGTGGTGCAGCGCCTGGGCATCGGGCGCTGCCGGGAATTGCTGAATGCCATTCTGGACGCGGAGGGGGTGGACCGCAGCCGTTTTGAGACGGCGCCGTTCGAAGATTGCGATGCGCCGGTGCCGGACCGCCCCCTGCTGGCGGAAACGCCCGCGGGCTCGGACGGCCTCGCCATTCAGCGTATCATGATTCCAAAGGGAGAACTCGCCTCGGAGGCGCTGGCGCGCATTGCCGATCTCGCGGACATTTACGGCGACAAGAACGTCTACAGCACAAACCGGCAGAACCTCGAGTTGCACGGCATTCGTCCGGACCGCCTTCAGGCCCTGCGCCAGGCCGTCGAGGACCTGGGTTTCCGCACCGAAGGCTTCCACGCCCTGCAGGACGTGGTTTCCTGCGTTGGCACAACCTATTGCCCGCTGGCGGTATCGAGCACGCACCGCCTCTTCGACCAGCTTCAGGCAATCGTGCACGCGGAGAAGTACGCCCCGATCCGGAATCAGGTTCTTATCAACATTTCCGGTTGTCCCAACGCGTGTTCTCAATACCGCATTGCGGACATCGGCCTGCGCGGCCTGCGCATCCGCGAGGAAAGCGGCTCCGCGGAAGGCTATCAAATCTCTCTCGGCGGCACGGAGGATCACTTCGGCGACATTCTGGGCGAGTTCAAGACGGGCGACTGCCTTCGCGTAGTCACCGCGATCCTGGACACGCTGCTGGCCGCCGCAACCGGCGAGACCCTTGCCGAACACGTCCGGCGTGGGGGCGTCGCGCCCTATCAGAATGCGGTGAACGCGCTCGGAATCGCCTACGTGCGCGCGGTCAATCCGCTGGAGTTTTCTGTGTTCACCGGGTCCGGCGGCAGCGCGCTGGATCACAAGACGGTGGCGCGCGACATCCCCTGCCAGGAAGCGTGCCCCGCCAAGACAAATGTGCCTGAATACATCCGTCACATAGCCCGGGGCGACTTCGACGCCGCCCATCGCATCAATCAGGAAGACAACGTGCTGCCGGGCGTTCTGGGACGGGTCTGCACGCGGCCGTGCGAGTCGCGGTGCCGGTATCAGTGGAGCAGCACGCGCGGCGCCGTTCGAATCTGCCATTTGAAGCGGGCCGCGGCCGATGGCAAGTCCGGCAGGAGCGAAGTCCTCGCCCCGTGGTTCGGCCCCAGCGGGAAACGGGTGGCGGTCATCGGCGGCGGGCCGGCGGGCCTGGCCGCCGCGCGTGAACTCCGGCGCTATGGCCACGCGGTAACCCTCTTCGAGCGGGAACAGTGCCTGGGGGGACAGGTCCGGGCCATCCCAGCGTTTCGCCTGCCGCCCCGGGTCGTGGACGAAGACATCGCGCCCATCGTGGAAAGCGGCATTGAAGTGCGCCTCGGCGAGCCCATGGACGGCGACCGGATTGCCGGGCTCCTGGAAACGCATGACGCCGTGCTCGTGGCGGCTGGAGCGAACCGCGCCATTCGCCTGCGCCTGGATGGACTGCCGGAGGGCGCAGGGTTCGAAGGCCTCGATTTCATGCACCGGTACAACGCCGGCGAGGCGTTGGCACTCGGCCAGGATGTGCTGGTCATCGGCGGTGGCTTCACGGCGGTGGACTGTTCCCGCGCAGCGCGGCGCCTGGCCGGCGCCGCCGCAAGGGTAGCCATCCTGTACCGCCGCGGAGAAGCACAGATGGCGGCCAGCCAAGAGGAACTCCACGAACTGCGCGAAGAGGACATCCGTGTGGAAACCCTTGTAACACCCGTCTCCGCACAGCTTCAGGACGGACGGCTCGCGGCGGTGCGTTTTCAGCGGAATCTGCTCGGCGAGCCGGACAGCAGCGGCAAGCCGCGCTTCATTCCCATCGCGGACAGTGAGTTCGACCTGCCGTGCAGCACCGTCATCTTCGCGATTGGCCAGACGCCCGAGGGGGGGCTGCTGCCGGCGGGCGTGACGGCCGCGCAGGCCGCGCGACGCACGACGCATCCCAAGCTCTTCATGGCCGGCGATTTCGCTTCCGGCAGCGGCGACGTCATTCACTCCGTGGCCGACGGCAAGGCCGCGGCCGACGAGATGGACACGTTCCTGATGGGCGGACCGCGCAGAAGAACCGTGATTCAGGTGGAATCCGCCCCGCTCACGGGACGCACCCGAGACCACGATCTCGTCTACCCCCCCGAAATCTCCGTGACCGCCGTGACCGAACGCGGCGGATCAACCGAAGTGGAGTTGGGCTACCCGCGCGAAGACGCCGACACGCATGCCTGGCGCTGCTACCTCTGCAATCACAAGTTCGAGATTGACCAGGACAAGTGCATCCATTGCGACTGGTGCATCCGGGTTTCTCCCCGCGATTGCATCCGCCGCCTCAGCCGCCTCGAACGCGATGACGACGGCGCGCCGCGCGCGTGGACCGAGGTGCCGGCAGGCGCGGCCGCCGAGGCCACGTACATCTGGATTGACAGCGACAACTGCATCCGTTGCGGCAACTGCATCAACATCTGCCCGGTCGGAGCCATATCGCTGCGCAAGATGAAGCGCTGTTCCGTCACCTGCGAGGAGGCTGCGGGCGGCTGAGCCCGCGCCCTCAGATGCCGCTGGCGAAGGTGTGTATCCCGCACTCCTTCTTCTCGCCCGCGCTGTGCTGATTGAGCCAGCGCCAACGGCCCGCGCGCTTGTCCTCGCCTGCGCGGGTGGGCGTTGTGCAGATCATGCATCCGATGCTCGTGTAGCCCTGTTCGTAGAGCGTATTCTTCGGCACGGCATGCGCTTCGAGATAAGCGTCCACCTCCTCCTGGGTCCAGTCCGCCAACGGGGCTATCTTGAGGATGTGGCGGCCGTCGGGCTGCTTCACCCGGCTCACTTTCGGCGTGGCCTTGCGAAAGGCCGACTGATCCCGCCGCAGGCCGGTGAACCATACGTCCAGCGTGGCCAGCGCGCGCTGGTTGGGGCCCACTTTGCGCACTTCGCAGCAGAATTCCTGCTTGGCCTTCGTATCGAAGAACAGGTATTCGCCGTGCTGCTCAACCATGCGACGGAGCCGCTCCGGGTCCGGAGTGAACCGCTCGATCGTGATGCCGTAACGTTGCTCCATGCGTTCGAGCAGCGCATAGGTTTCCGGATGAAGCCGCAGCGTATCCACTGTGAGCACCCGCAACCCGGGCGCCACGCGCTGCGCCAGGTCCACGATCACGCTGCCCGTGTCCTGGAAGCTCGTAATGATGCCCGCGCGATCCCCGTGTTCCGCGTGCGCCCACTGCAGCAACTGCTCCGGACTCAAGGTTTCCAGCTCCTCCAAAGAGAGCGATAGGCTGGCCGTCGTCATTGTCTTCCTCCCTGCTGCGATTGGCCCCGCAATGAGAAGCCGTATCGTGGTCCACTGTTTCCTGCGGAAACCGTCTTGCCGGTGCCGGCAGCCGGTCCTGGGAAACACCCTCGTTGTATTAATCAAATGTATTCGTACTTGTTTTGTAAAGAATAACGTGCAGTGCCGTGGATTTATTCCGGAGAAGCGGGCCAGAGCTTCTGCCGAAGGCTCGTATCTCCTTTGAATTCCGCTGCTTGCATTTAAACAAATTTAAGTATATCATAATACTCAGGAATAAAGATACACCATGGAGCGTTTCGCCTGCAAGTCCTTGGATGCTCCCCCCGGAGACAGCCCGGGGCGAGTTCACGGCGAACCTGGAGTGGGAGCGAAGCACATGCGACGGAAGACGTCTACACCGGCAAAACCGGAAGAGCGCGGGACAGCCCGGGGCGGGAGCCTCCTGCGATGACGCGAACTTCCTCGCTCTTGATGAAGCGGCACAGCATCCTGCCGGGATTCGCGCTGACGGGATCGATCACGCTTTTCTATCTGAGCCTTGTGGTGCTCATCCCCCTTGCGGGACTTTTCCTGAAGGCAAGCACGATGGATTGGCCGGCCTTCTGGCAGGCCGTCACCGCCCCGCGCGTCGTCGCCTCCTACCGGCTGACGATCGGCGCCTCTTTTCTTGCCGCGCTAATGAACGCGGTCTTCGGGCTCCTGACGGCCTGGGTGCTGGTGCGCTACTCGTTTCCGGGGAAGCGTCTGGCCAATGCACTGGTGGATCTTCCGTTCGCGCTGCCCACGGCCGTGGCGGGCATTACCCTGACCACGCTCTATGCGCCGGGCGGC
>CAILVY010000384.1 GCA_903837785.1 Candidatus Hydrogenedentota bacterium | reverse complement strand
TCGTCCGTCGCCGCTCACAAGTGAGCGACGGACGGCTCCGACGGAAAAAGGCTACTGACCCCCTCCGCAACAAACAGTTGCACTTAGAATATGAATCCGGGTGGGCGCCGCTTGACTTGCGGGGGGGGCGTACTTATCGTAGCCCTGTTCTCGGGGCACACGGCCGAACTGCGGGAGAGGCAAAAACCACGCAGAGGAGGGTTTGCGATGCGGGAAGGGCATGAGAGCGGGGTCATCCACGCGCTGGACAAGCTCTATGAATTCGAGCGGGAACCGGTTTCCGACGACAAGCTCCAACCCGGCCGCCATTTCGCCGGACTCTTCGCGGGAGAACACGTCGCAGGCACGGAGTTCGTCATCGGCGCGCTCTTTGTGAAGTGGGGCGCGACGGCCTTCGACATCTTCGTCGGGCTCCTGCTCGGAAACCTCATGGCGGTGTTGACATGGACCCTCGTCTGCGCGCCGATCGCCGTGCACACCCGTCTCACGCTCTACTGGTACCTCCGAAAGATCGCCGGTCCAATCACGACCACGGTGTACAACATACTCAACGCCTTTCTCTTCTGCATCCTCGCGGGTTGCATGATTACAGTCTCGGCATCCGCGGTCCGCATTCCCCTCGGCATCCCGCCGCAGACCAACTGGTATCCCACGGACCCCGGCTTTGTGCTCGTCGTCCTCTGCGTGGGGGCGGTCGTGGTCACGCTGGCGATTCTAGGCTTCAAACGCCTGTCGCAGTTCTCGGAGGTGTGCTCTCCCTGGATGTTCCTGATGTTCCTCGCCGGGGCCATCGCCATGCTTCCGGCGCTGGCGGCGGCCAAACCCGAGATTGGGAGCATTCGCAGCCTGAGCGACTTCTGGAGGCTCGCCAACACGAGCATCTGGACCGGCGCCACCCCCGACGGAAAGCCCTCAATCACATTCTGGCAGGTCGCGGCCTTCGCCTGGATCTGCAACCTGGCCGTGCACGGCGGGCTGTCGGACCTCGCGATACTCCGCTACGCGAAGCACTGGTCGTACGGGCTGTATTCCGGCTTCGGGATGCTGCTGGGCCATTATCTCGCCTGGATCTGCGCGGGAATCATGGGCGCGGCCGCCGCGGTGCTCCTGCAAACGAGCCTGCTCCAGCTCGATGCGGGGCAGGTCGCCTGGGAATCGCTGGGGTGGGCCGGCATCATCGCCGTGATTCTCGCCGGCTGGACCACCTCGAACCCCACGCTGTATCGGGCCGGCCTTGCGCTACAGGCCGTCACGCCCGGCTGGCCAAGGTGGTTCGTGACGCTCCTCGTTGGCGCGGCCACCACGGCCATCGCGTGTTCCCCCTTCGTCTTCAACTGGCTGCTTGATTTCGTCGGCATCTACGGCCTGCTGCTCATGCCCGTCGGCACGATCGTCTTCGTCGAACACTGGATCTTCCCGCGAATCGGCTTCACGCAGTACTGGTGCTCAAAGAAGGGGCTGGCGCTGAGCTGGCCCGCCCTCGCGAGTTGGGGCATCAGCATGGCCGCGGCCTTGTATCTGAAGCAAAGCGGGCTGCTCCACCTCTTCTATCTCTTTGTCCCGATCTGGCTCCTCACCGCGGTGCTGTACATTGTCTTCGCGGCATGGGCGGGCGCGCGCGAAACACTTCCCGGCCTGGAGGAAGACCGCGCTGTTCGCCGCATCGTGACCCCGCCCGCCCCCGCCCCGAGGAAGCGTTATGACGCCGTCTTCTGGGTTTCCGGCGCCCTTGCGCTGCTCTCCTTGTTCGTGTGCATCGCGTGGCCGGTCTGTATCTTCCTCGAAGGCACCGCCGGATTTGACGCGCGCTTCGCGCAGTTCAAGGCCGGCATGATCTGGCCGACGCTCGTCTACTTCCTCAGCGGCACTATCTGGTACGTCAAGTTCGAGTCCGCGGCATCCGATTGACCGGCCCCTTTCCAGGCGACGCCCCTTGAAGACGGGGTGTTCCTCCTCTTTTCGTCTATTGCCAGCCAGCGGCATATGGATTAGGATGGTTGTAGCGGGGCAGGGCAGGGCGAAGGCAGGATGGACCGGCATGCGTTGCGGCAGGTTCCGGGAAGCAAAGGCATGGAAACATGGAAACGGCAACGGAGCGGTTATTTCGGGACACTGCGGGCCCTATCGAGGAATTGACGTGGGGACGCTTTGTCATCTGTGGCGAAGAACACGCCCAAACCTCCGAACTGCGCATCGGCAAGGGCAAAGACATCCGGATCCTTGGCACGAAAGTGACGCGATGGAAGGAACGCGACGGGCACGTGCTCAAGAAATCCATGATCACGGGGGTCTATGACGAGAAGCTTGACGTGCTGGTCCTGGGCGTGGGCATCGAGGGCGCGATCGAGGTGCCGGACAAGGTCCGGCGCGACGTCGCGGAGCATGGCATCGCCGAACTGGTGATCGAGCGCACGCCGGATGCCTGCCGCGTGTATAACGAGCGGCAGCGGGCGGGGCAACGCGTGGCGCTGCTCGCCCATGGGACCTGCTGATCGAAGCGCCGGCCGGAATCAGACGGCGAGGATGCGGGCCACCTGGCTGAGGCCGGGATCGTATGGGCACCGGCACTCCCACGTGTCCGAGAGCGGCCGGAGCACCATCTGCTGATGGACGATGCCAACCATCTTGCCCGTTTCGCCTTCGAGCAGGGCTTCGACGGCGCGGACGCCCATGCGGCTCGCCAGAACGCGGTCGAACGCGGTGGGGCTGCCCCCGCGCTGGAGATGGCCGATCACGGTGACGCGCGAATCCTTGAATTCGGATTTCTCCGCCACGATCTTCGCTATCTGGAACGCATCGCCCGCATCGTCGCCCTCGGCGATCACGACAATGGCGGAACTCTTGCCGTGCTGCCGGCCAAGGCGCATGGTTTCGATCAAGGCGCCGATGTCGGTCGGCTCCTCGGGGACGATGATCTCTTCCGCGCCGCCGGCGATGCCGCTGATCATGGCAATGTAGCCGCTGTGCCGGCCCATCACCTCGACGAAGAACATGCGGTCATGCGAGGCGGCCGTGTCGCGCAGGCGATCGATGGCTTCCATGGCTATGTTGACGGCGGTGTCGCAGCCGATCGTATATTCGGTGCCGCCGATGTCATTGTCGATCGTGCCGGGCAGGCCGATGCAGCGGATGCCGTGTTCCTGATGCAGCGCCTGGGCGCCGCGGTACGAGCCGTCGCCGCCGATAACCACGACGCCCTCGATGCCGAAACGCCGGAGTTGTTCCGCGGCGCGTACGCGGCCTTCGGGTTCCATAAATTCCTTGCAGCGGGCGGTGTGCAGGATAGTGCCGCCGCGGTTGATGATGTTGCTGACTGACCGCGCGTCCATCGGGCGGATGGCCCCGGCAATCATGCCCTGATAGCCATGTTCGATGCCGAAGACCTGGCAGCCGTAGTGAACGCCCGCGCGCACGACCGCACGGATGGCCGCGTTCATGCCGGGGGCGTCGCCGCCGCTGGTGAGTACGCCGATGCACTTCATCTCAGGAAGCCTCCTATTTCCGTTTCTGCTTCTTCCGCGCCTTGTTCGTCGGTGGCGGGTCGTCCTGTTCCTGCTTCTTTGCCGGGGGCTGAATGATCAGGGTCTGGCCGAGGTGCAGCGTTTGCCCCTTCTTCAGGTCATTCCATCGCAGGACATCTTCGGTCGAAACGCCGTACTTCTTCGCGATCACACTCGGGTTGTCCCCGTTGACCACAGTATGCGTTACTGCCTTGGAATCGGCGTTCGCGGACGCCTTCTCCGCATCTTTCTCCGCCTTCTTGCCCTTGTCCGCGGGCGCTTGCTTGTCCGCCGGGTCGACATTGCCCTGGGCGGCAGGCTCCGGGCTCGTGACCGGGCCGGACGCCGGAACCGGCGGCGGATCTGTTGTCAGCGTGTCGCTGAGCGGACCCTGCAGCGCCGCGAACTCCAGGGAGCGTGCCCGCCATTCCGCGAGTGTCGCGACCGCGGCCGCCTCGATCTTGGCGCCGGACGTGGACAAGGACTCCGCTTCGTCGAGCAAGCCGCGAATCTCGTCCAGGAGCCAATCGCCTCGCTCATGGGCCGTTTCGCTTCCCCCGGATCCCGTCAGATACGACGACTGGAATTCCTTGCAGCGCGCCAGCGTATCCTGCAGCGGATCGAGGAAGGGTTGTCCCCGATCCTCTTCGACTGTGCACAGGGCACGAACCAGGCGCGCGAGACACGCGATGGCGGGGACGGCCACCGGCCGGGGCAATTGCCCCGCGTGCCATTGCTGTTCCAGCCCGGGGAAGTTGCGCACGAGGTTCAGAAACTGATCCCGGCCCGTGTCTCCGCCGGGCTTGGACGCCACTGCCGCCACTGTGGCCATGAGTTCCTGCGGCAAACGCTTCTGGAACTCCGGATTCCCGGAGAAGTCGGCGGCCAGTTGGCGGACGCGGTTGCGCGCGGCACGTCCCGGCACGGAGCCGCCCACGCCCGAAAGATACTTCGGAAGAGCGTCCACGGAGATTGTCAGGGACTCCTGGCTGGGATTCTCGATGGGAATGGGATTGTTGAAGGCATCCGTGAGCCGTAAATCGTGTGCCGCGCCCAGCGGAATGACGGCCTCGAGGGCGGTGCCCTCCTTCCAGAGCGCAAGCATCCAGGCATCGCCCTTTTCAAAGACGGGGCCTGTCAAGTCGTCCGAGACGTCGAGCACGCCGCAGAAGGCCGTCCCCGAGAGCCGCCGAGCCAGTCCATTGAGATAGGAGAACGATTCGCCGATTTCCCCGTCTATTACGAGAGCGGTATCGAATCCCGTCTGCGAGACGCCGTTGGCCAGATTCCGGAGCAGTTGCTGCACGAGGCGCGGGCCACTGGCCTCGCCCGACACACCTCTGCCCAGGACCTGAATCTCCCAGCCCTCGTGACCCGCCTCTTCTGCAGCCCTGCGAATTGCGGCCAGGTCCGCCTCGGCAGGGGCGTCGCTGAACAGGACCGTTCCCGACGCGGCGCGGCCCGCCTGCCGCTCCATCAGTGCCTGGAAAGCGGCCGGAGACGCCGAGGCCGAGGAGATGGGCGCCACGCATCCCGCGCTGCGAATGGCTTTGCTGATAGCAGTCAAACGTTCCGCGTCGTCATGCGCGTCGATTTCCCATCGGGCGAGGGATGCCCCGAAATCCTTCGCGAGCGCCTGGGCGCGTTCCACGGCGTT
Source organism: Candidatus Hydrogenedentota bacterium (assembly GCA_903837785.1). Lineage (GTDB taxonomy): Bacteria > Hydrogenedentota > Hydrogenedentia > Hydrogenedentales > CAILVY01 > CAILVY01. The sequence continues at coordinate 36,760 of CAILVY010000384.1, read as the reverse complement.
TTCCATCGTGGCCGTATCCAGGAAGAGCACCGCCTTGAAACCGGCGCGCGCGGTCTGTGTGAGCCGTTGTTCCAGTTCCGGCTGCGACGCGTCAAAGCGGAGGTGCCTGATGCCAAGTGCCGACAGGGCCAGCAGGGCGCGCCGGTCTTCCGGGGCCGCCGTGTAAAGCGGCAGGGTGGACGGCGCGGCCGAGCGGTCCATCCGGCAGAAATGCAGCGTCTTCTCCGTCACGGCGCCGCCCGCCTCGACGCTGACTTGGGCCGTATAGTATCCGCGCTCCGCAGGCAAGTCCTTCAGTGCATGCCAGTGGCTGCCCCCGGCATGGAGCGGCACGGGGCCATAGCCGCCTTCATAGGCATCGGCGCGGTGCGCGGCCTGCGCCCGGACCTTGACGACAGCCTGGGTGTCCTCGGCACTGCGCAATTCGATGATCAGGGGGTCGTCCACATAGACCGCGGGCAAGGGCTGATCCGGGGCCAGCTCGATTTCGATGCTGGCCAGGGCGGCCAGGCAACAGAAGGCGAACGCCGCGGTCATGAGCCCACCAGGAAAGGATTGGAGACGCGTTCCCGGCCGATGGTCGTGTCCGGGCCGTGGCCGGAGTAGACAACAGTGTTGTCGGGCAGCGTGAGCAGTTTGCTGCGGATGGACTCGAGCAACTGGCCGTAGCTCCCGCCCGGTAGATCCGTGCGCCCGATGGAGCCGGCAAAGAGCACGTCGCCCACAATGGCGAAGCCGTCGCCCACGAGCACGATATGGCCGGGGGAATGCCCGGGCGCATGCAAAACCTTCAACTCGACCGAACCCACGCGGACCACGTCGCCTTCTTTCAGATAGCGGTCGGGCGCGGGCGAGGCCTTAAAGGGCACCCCAAAGAGAATGCCCTGCTGCTCGATCGACTCCAGCAGCGGCAGTTCCGCCTCATGGATGGCCAACGGCGCGCCCGTCGCCTTCATGACCCCGGCATTGCCCCCCGAATGATCGCAGTGGCAGTGCGTGTTCACCACGAGCACCACTTTGCAGTCCGCAAGGCTCCGCAAGAGGGCCGGCGGGGCGTCGCCCGGATCGATGACGAGGGCTTCCCCGCCATCTTTGATCACGTAGCAGTTCGTCATGAACGGCGTAAGTTCGAAACTGAGCAGTTCCACAGCCTTTCTCCCAATGAAAACGCCATGCTACCCGCCCGGCGCGAGCGTGTCAAGATAAGCGGACGGGCCGGTTCCGAATGGCTTGACGTGGCGCGCCGCGCCGATTAAAGTAACGTTCAAAAGGGAGCAGAACATGGCATTCGGCGGCAGGCAGCGATCAATCTCCTCGGGAAAGAGCGGCCCGGCTTCGGTGGTCGGTCAGGTCTTGTTCGGCGGCGTCTTCGTGGCGGCCGGCATCCTGGCCTTCATCGGCATGGGCCTCGGGCCGCTGCGCGACATACTCCGCACGGGCAATTTCAACCCCGCTGTGCTGTTCTTCCCGCTGTTCCCGCTGATTTTCGTGGCGGTGGGCGCCCTCTTCATTCGCCAGGCGCTGCGCGGCGAGAAGTACAAGGCCCTCTCGGTGCTCCCAACCGCGGCCAGCGGAGCCGTGGAACTCAAGCCTGGCCAGAGCGGGTTGGGCATGTTCATCTTCGCGTTGATTTTCGCGCTGTTCTGGAACGGGATTGTGTCGGCCTTCCTTATCGCCATGCTGACCGGACACGGCAACTTCCCTGCACTTGGCTTTCTCTTCCTGTTGCCGTTCGTGGCGGTGGGCATCGGGCTCATCGGCTTTGTCGGTTACTCCTTTCTGGCCTTGTTCAATCCCAAGCCGCACCTCCGGCTGAATCCGGGCGCATTGCCCCTGGGTGCCGTCGCCGACCTCGAGTGGACCATCGTCGGATCGCCCGAGCGCATCCGAAAGATGACCTTGTGGCTCGAAGGGCGGGAGGAGGCGCAGTACCGGCAGGGCACCCGGACTGTCACGGCCTCCAGCCTCTTCGAAAAGGTGCCCGTCTTCGAGACCGACAATGCCGCGGAAATGCGCGTGGGCAAGGTGCAGATCGCGGTCCCGGAATTCACGATGCACAGCCTCGTTGCCCCGAACAACAGGATCAAGTGGTCCATCAAAGTGCATGGCGAGGTGCACCGCTGGCCGGATGTCAATGTCGAGTTTCCCATCACCGTTTTGCCGCTGCCCCCCGTGCAAGGATGACGCCGCATGAACACCCTCACCCTCACCACAAAAGACAACGCTGCGGAGTTCGCGCCGGGGCAACTTATCGAGGGCCTAGCCGGCTGGCAGATGGACGAGCCGCCACGCGACGCCTTCCTCCGCCTCTTCTGGTACACCCAGGGCCGAGGCACGCAGGACGTCAGCCTCGTCCAGGAACTGGAGTTGCCGCATCAGCAGGCGGACTGTCAGCAGCCGTTTCAGTTCGCCGTGCCCGGCGAGCCCTACACGTTCTCGGGAGCGCTTATCTCCCTGCAATGGGCGATTGAACTGGTGCTGAACAAGGGCCGGGACGTGCAGCGGCTCGATATCCTCGTCTCCCCCTGGACCGAGAAGCTCACGCTTACGAGCCTGGAAATGAAGTAGCCGTCCATGCTGACGGCGGGCGACAATCCATTTCGCGTCGAGCGCCTGCACAACCTCGAGTTTCAGTTGACCGGCGAAACGTGGGACGGCCTGTGCGCACGCCTGGAATCCCTGGGCTTTCGCGCGGCCGTTGTCGGCCCGCATGGGCATGGCAAAACCACTTTTCTCCGCAGCTTCGCGCGCAGGCTCGAGGCGCGCGGCTTCGGGGTCCGCAGGCTCTTCCTGAGCGAGGAGCATCCGCATTTCGAAGCGCGTTTCCTGCGGGAGCTTGCCCGCACAATCACTGAACGCGATATCCTCTTCCTCGACGGCGCGGAACAACTGGGCTGGCTCGCCTGGCGCCGCTTTCTCCGGACGGCGCGCGGCGCCCAAGGCATCCTCATCACCTGCCACCGGCCCATGCATTTCCCCACCCTTCTCGAATGCCGCACGTCGCCTGAGCTGCTCGCGGCGCTTCTCCGCGACCTTGATGTGGAACGATGCCTCCCGCCCGACTTCGACTTGGGCAAGGCGTTGGCGGAGCGCAACGGCAGCATCCGGGACGTGTTTTTCGCCCTCTACGATCGACTGGCCCGGGAATGATCGCGCGAATTCACGCCGGCGTTTCGAAGGCGGTTTGACTCCCCCGGACGGCCTTGCTACAATTCGGGCCACGAGGAACGCACATATGCGACAGTGTGGCGCAAGGAACCTTCTCACGCGGTGAGAGGGCTTTTTTTATGTGAAGGATCCGCATGATACGCACGGGGAAATTGCCGCAAGAGACGGTTGTCGTCATGGACTCGCACACGATGGGCCAGCACATCCACCGGATGGCGCGGGAAATCGTCGAGGACAACCCGGACATTGGCTCGCTGGTGATCCTGGGGATTCTGCGGCGGGGCCGCCCGCTGGCGGACCGCTTTGCGCGCCTGATCGGCGAAATGACGGGGCAGACCCCGCGCGTGGGCTCGCTGGCCACCACGCTCTACCGGGACGATTACCGGACGGGGCTGGGCACGGCCAAGCAGCGCGGCGACACGCATTTTGACTTCAGCATTGACGGCGTGACGGTCCTCCTCGTGGACGATGTGCTGGCGGCGGGGCGCACGATTCGGGCGGCGATGGACGAGGTGATGGACTATGGGCGCCCGCGGCGGATTCAGCTGGCCTGCCTGGTTGACCGGGGCGGGCGCGAGTTGCCCATTCAGCCCGAGTACTTTGGCTGGTGCGTGGCCACCCGGGCGAACGAATGGGTGTCGGTTCGCTTGAGTGAAATGGACGGCGAGGATGTGGTGCTCCTCGAGCGCTACAACGCGGAAGAAGGAGCGTAGGCAGCGATGCCGGAGGCGAGACAAACCGTCTGGACGCGGAAGGATCTGATCGGGATCGAGGATCTCTCCCGGGAGGAAATCGAACTCATCCTGGATACGGCCCCGCAATTCGTGGCGGTATCAAAACGGGAGAGCGGCATCAAGAAGGTGCCGCTGCTGCAGGGCCGGCTCGTGGTGAACTGGTTCCATGAACCGAGCACGCGGACCCGGACCTCCTTCGAACTGGCGGCCAAGCGACTGAGCGCGGACACGCTCGGCATCACGGTCGCCGCGTCAAGCTCCGTGAAAGGGGAAACCCTCCACGACACGCTGGCCAACATCGAGGCAATGCACAGCGATGTCATCGTCATCCGGCACGGATGCGCCGGCGCGGCCCATATCCTCGCGGCCCGGCACGATTCGCATATCATCAATGCCGGCGACGGACGGCATGAGCACCCCACCCAGGCGCTCCTCGACGCCTTCACGATGCGCGAACATGTGCGGCAGCGGCGCGGCGATCCCGAGGCCGGCCTCGACGGGATCAACGTGGCGATTATCGGCGACATCGAGCACAGCCGCGTGGCCCGGAGCAACATCTGGGCCCTGAACAAGCTAGGCGCGCGCGTCACGCTGTGCGGCCCCGCGACCCTCATCCCCGCACACGTCGAGAAGATGGGCGCCAGTGTCACCTCGGACCTGCGCGCTGCGATCCGGGACGCCGACGTCATCTACGCGCTGCGCATTCAACTCGAGCGCCAGCAGAAGGGGCTCTTCCCGAGCATTCGCGAATACATCCGCCTCTTCCGCATCGACAATGACTCGCTGCGCGCCGCCCCCGATCACGCGCTCGTGATGCATCCCGGCCCCATCAACCGGGATATTGAACTCGCAACGGAAGTGGCGGACGGCCCCCGGAGCGTCATTCTGGAACAGGTCAGCAACGGCGTGGCGATCCGCATGGCCGTGATGCATTTGCTGGTCAATTTTGGCGGCAAGAAGCCTACGGGAACTCTGTAAATGAGCCTCGCCATTATCAACGGACATCTGATCGAGCCTTCCCTCGGACTCTCCCAGCCCATGGACCTCCTCATGGAAGCGGGCGTCGTGACGAAGATCGGCACGGGGCTGCGCGGCGACGAAACCATCGACGCCCGCGGCTGCATCGTGTGCCCGGGCCTCGTGGACATCCACGTCCACTTCCGCGAGCCGGGTTATGAGTCGAAAGAAACCATCGCGTCAGGCAGCCGGGCCGCCGCGCGCGGCGGCGTGACCACAGTCGTTACGATGGCGAACACGAATCCCGTGATCGATCACGCGGGCATGGTTGAGTTCGTCATCCGCCGCGCCCGCGAAACCGCCTGCATCAAAGTGCTTCCGGCCGCCTGCGCCACGAAGGGCATGAAAGGCGAGGAAATCACCGAGATGGCGGAGTTGAAGGAGGTCGGGGCCGTCGCAGTCACGGACGACGGCCGGGATGTGGCCTCCAGCGCGGTCATGCGCCGCGTGCTCCAGTACGCCGAGATGGCCGGGCTCGTCTGCATGACGCACAACGAGGACGAGTCGCTTGCCGAGGGCGGCGCGATGAATGAGGGCTTCAACTCCACCGCGCTGGGGATTCCCGGAATTCCCAAGGCCGCGGAAGAGGCCCGCATCGACCGGAACATCCGCCTGGCCCAGCTCGCCGGCGCCCGCCTGCACATCCAGCACGTGACTTCGAAAGAAGGCGTGGATCTCGTGCGCCGCGCCAAAGCCCGCGGGCTCCGGGTAACCTGCGAAACCGCGCCGCATTACTGGACGTTGACGGACGACGCCGTGAAGACCTTTGACAGCAACGCAAAGATGAATCCGCCCCTGCGCGAGCAGGAGGACGTCGACGCGATCATCGAAGGCATCAAGGACGGCACAATCGACTGCATTGCCACGGATCATGCGCCGCACACGCCCACGGAAAAGGAAGTCGAGTTCGCGCTGGCCCCCTTCGGAATCATCGGCCTCGAAACTTCGCTCGCGCTCACCATCACGGGCCTTGTCGAGCCCGGCCATATCACGATCGAACGCGCCATCGCCCTGATGACTGTGGCGCCCGCGCGCATCTGCGGCCTAGACGCCGGGGTGTTGCAGGAGGGCAGTCCCGCGGATGTGGCGGTGTTCGACCCGAACGCCGCCTGGGAAGTCAAGGCGGAAGACTTCGCCTCCCGCAGCAAGAACTCCCCCTTCATCGGCCGCACGCTCCGCGGAAAGGTGCGCCACACCATCTGCGACGGGCAGATCGTCTATTCGGCCTGACAGGAAACGCGAAAACGGCCGGGCGGATCCACGGGGATCCCGCACGGCCGTCTGATTTCCATGCGATTAGAATCGCCGGCGGGAGGAGCGGCCGAAACTGCGGCGGCGATGCGAGGCCACGCGGCCTTGCGCGGGCTTTTCGCCCTTGGGATGGAAGAGGCGGATCACCGGCACGGAACGTTCCCACTCGACACTCGGCAGGTTCCGGCCCAGGGCCCGTTCAATGCCCATCAGCGCGGTGTGCTCATCCGGGCTCACGAACGTGATGGCCTCGCCCGTCTTCCCGCAGCGCGCCGTGCGGCCGATGCGGTGCACATAGTCCTCCGGGCTCGACGGAATGTCGAAGTTGATGACGTGGCTGATGTCGCTGATGTCCAGGCCGCGCGCCGCGACATCCGTCGCAACCAGAATGTTGTAGCGGCCATCGCGGAAGCCCGCGAGCGCCTTGTCGCGCTGTTGTTGCGTGCGGTCGCCGTGGATGGGTTGCGCCTTGAAGCCCGCCTTGTGCAGGGCGCGCGCGACCCGGTCCGTCCGCGCTTTCGTGCGAATGAACACGAGCGCCGACTGCACTTCCTTGTTCCGCAGGAGGTCCGAGAGCAAGGCGAGCTTGTCCGTGTGCTGCACGGTATAGAGCGCCTGATTCACCGCGTCCACCGGCCGCGCCACCTCGCCCGCAACGAGGCGTTCCGGCTCGTGAAGCATGTCTTTGGCCAGACGCGCGATCGGGTCCGGGAAGGTTGCCGAAAACATCATCGTCTGCCGCTTCTTCGGCAGGCGGGCAAGGATGCGGCGCAGGTCGGGCATGAAGCCCATGTCCAGCATCCGGTCCGCTTCGTCCAGCACGAGGATTTCGAGGGCGTCGAACGAGACGTTGCCGCGGTTCATGTGGTCAAGCAGCCGGCCCGGCGTGGCCACCACGACCGAACGGCCGTGGCGCAGCGCATCCGCCTGTTTCGTCATGCCCACGCCGCCATACACGGCGACTGTGCGCAGGCCGAGCGTCCGGGCAAACGGTTCCATCACCGTCTGCACCTGCTGCGCCAATTCGCGGGTCGGCAGCAGCACGAGCATGCGGTTGCCGCGCATGGGGCGGCTGGCCAGGTTGCTCAGGGACGGGAGCGAAAACGCGAGCGTCTTGCCCGTGCCTGTCTGGGCAATCGCGATGGCATCGTGGCCGGAAAGCGCCACGGGGATTGCCTGGGCTTGAATGGGGGTGGGTTCCACGATCTGTTGCGCATGCAGAATGCGGAGACAGCGCGGATCAATTCCATAGGAGTCGAACGACATTAAAAAAAAGGTTCCTTTCGCATTGTCTTGCTGTACACCATCAAAGCGCAAGCAACACATACGAAGGGAAGCCAGTCTTCGGGGGCGGGAGGTAGTCAGGCCATTCAGGGCCGATATGGCCGGTCTGCTACCGAACCACCAGCAAGGTTCTACAATTATTGTTGACTGAACTATACCTTATTCACAGCCCCATGTCAAATCCCCCGTCCGCCCCTCCAAAACGCACGGGCGCAAGAGGCTCCTCACACGCAAACAAGGACGGGCTTGCGTGTGACCACGTCGCCCACTCGGGTGCCGAGGTGGGCCATGGCCTCGGAGACGAGGCGCACGCAGGTTTGGGGCGTGAAGGCCGTATTGAGCAGGCGTTCGTAGAGCAGTCCTTCCGCGACGTTCGTGTACCAGTCGTTGACGGAGATGCGGTAGGCGATGACGGCGGAAGCGCCGCTGACCTCCTTGAGGTGCTGGAGCACCCGGTAATCCGCGCCGATTTCGCAGCAGGAGAAGATGATGACCTTGCCATCGAGCCCCTTGAAGATCTCCGCTTCCTGGCGCAGGTCCAGCTTGGCGAACGTGAGATGGATGGCCGCCTTGTGCCCGTTCTCGTCCGTCTTGCCATGTCCGATGATATGGATGAAGCGGGTGGCGACGTTCTGGCCCTCGCGCGAAAGGAAACGGCGGAGCGCTTCGATCGTATGCACGCGTTCGTAGAGGGCTTCGACGTCAAACGCGCTGAGCCATTGCTGCATCATGGGGCCATACATGCGCCCGGAGCGCAGGCTGCGGTCGAGGCGCGTTTCGAGAATGAGGGCGCGATCCGGGGACGGGCGGAGTTGGCTGACGGGCACCACGAAGCGCTTGCCGGAGTCGGTGACGACCCGCCGGACTTTCTGCTCCACGCGCGTGACGCGGCCCCGATGCCGCATCCCTTCGCGGTGAAAGATCACACGTTCGTTCAGGGGGAACTTCAACATAGGAAGCATCTCCCCTCCGGCCGCTTCGGCCGCGCCATCAACCCGCTGACAAGCCGATGAACCATGGGGTGCTCCTCGTTGTCGCTCCCCTTTATGGTACGTTGCCCGGCCGATACGCGCAAGCGCCTCCTGGAAACGGGGATGCCCCGAGCGGCTCCGACGTGAAGAGCAAGTTTCTTGCCAAGCGAGAACAGGTCTTAAGACATTTATTTTCAATGCTTTATGTAAGAAAAAGCCTACTTGCCGGCTTTGGGCAGGATGGCGGTGATCGCTTGACTGGCCGAGGCCAGGGCGGACTCGTCCGGCGCCCCTTCGACGCCGAACACCCAGACGCCCAAGGCCTCCAGTTGGGTGAAGGTCTTCAAGTACTTGTGCTTGAGAATGGCGCCGGTGTCGAGGCGTTTAATCAGGTCGAAATCGAAGAGAAAGTTCTCCAGCAACTGGTCCCGGAGTTTCCCGGCCTCTTCAGGGCGCTTCGCCTCGTGCAGAAACCAGCGCTGGGGTTCCTCCTTCCTGGCCTTGCCGAACCAGAACTCCCTGGCGAAGTGATACTGAAATGCATCGTTCTTCTCGAAGGAGATCCCCTCGAAGGGGACCTTTAGTTGCTCCAGCAGCAGGGTGAAGGTTGCGGGCAGCGCGCTTTCGCTCACGCTCTTGTCGAGCACGCCTATCAGGCGCACCGCCTTCTCCTGCAGACCCGCATCGGGCTTGTTGCCCACGACTTTGAAGTAGATGCTGCCGGAAAACCCGATGGCGCCGGGATTGATGGCGTACCACCACGCGCCGCCCTGCCGTTCCACGCGCTTCTCTTTCCCGCGTTGCGCGGCAAAGAGCCCGAGGGCGTTCTCGAACGCTGCCATGTCGTAACGTTCGATCATGATCTCGAGGCCGGCTTCATTGCGAAGCGACAGGAAGTCCGCCTGCTTCAGCCCGTACTGGATGAACTGGTCCGCCGCGCCATCGATCTTGTTAAAGATGGTTTCTGTGTCGAAATGCTCGGCGGGCGAGGCAATGGCCCAGCCCCCTTCCAGCACTGCCTCGGGAAAAACGCCGAGCGGCACCGCAGACGCGGATGTCAGGCCGCCGGCCAGAGCGACGGCGAACGCGGTGAGCCATGCATGAATCCGTCTGGGAAATTTGCGTGCATTCATGGGAGCGCTCCTTGAATCACTTGTCCAGGCGTTCGGCTTCGGCATCGATCGTGCCCCCGGACTTCGTCAGCTTGTCGACATAGGCGGTCACGGCGTCCGTAAACGTGAAATCGCAGGGGGAGGGGTTCCAGGAGGCTGCGGGATTCTTGACCACTCTCAGGAAGCGGTTCTTCCACTCCAGTTCCGGGATAACCACCCGGTAGGTCTTGCCCTCCTTGAGATTCGTCTTGATCGACCAGGTGTCGTCCTTGCCCGACCGCTTCGACTTGGCCATGATCCCCGCGTATTGCGTAAGGCCCTTGCTCTCTTTCATCAGGTTGAGCAAGTAGGTTTCGAGGTCCTTGCCCGTGATCTCCACGGACAGGATCGTGCGGCCGCGCTGGCCTCCGGTCACGAACAGGGCGTTTACGTCGATGTCTCCCTTCGGCAGGCCGCTGCGGATGATCGTGCCCGCGTGGCAGAATGCAATGTCCGCGCCGGATCGCTTCAGCAGGGCTTCCGCCGCCAGCCGGGCCATGGCGGGCGCGCTCACCGGCTTGTCGCAACGCCCGGCGATGCGTGCGGCGTCGGGGCACAGCGCCTGCTCGCGCTCGCGCACCCAGCCGGCCATGGCCTGATCGCAGGGCACGGCGTCATGACGCATGGCCACGACTTCTCCCTTCGACTGCACGATCTTCTTCGCTTCCAGATCCACGCTGAGTTCAAGGCGGCCCACGTGCTGCGCATAATTCCCGGCCTGCACGATGATCGCTCCATTCTTCTTCGCAATCAGGGGTTGTTCGAGCAATTCGTGCGTGTGGCCGCTGACCACCACATCGATTTCGGGCGCCATGCCCGACAACTTCTCCGCGTCTTTGGAACCGAGATGTCCAACCAGCACCTGCAAGTGTGTTTCCGGCTTCAGTCGTTCCGCCTCCTCTTCCAGCGCCCGGCCGCACACCTCGATGCTCATGAATTCACCGCCCTTCGGGACAGTCATTCCGATCACGCCCACTTTGACGCCATTGACCTCGAAGACTTTCGAGGCCGGCAAATACGGGGTGTTCTCCTTGTCCCGCCAGTTCATGCAGAGCAGGGCGATGTTGGGCACGTGCGTCTGAACACTGCGCAGGTACTTGAAGCCATGGTCCGCATCGTGATTTCCGATGGCAACGGCGGCATAGCCGATCTTGCCCAACGCTTCATACATCATCAGGCTTTCGGTCGTGAACGCCAGCATGTCGCCCTTCTCCATCACGTCCCCGGCGTCAAGCAACAGAACGTCCTTGCGTTCGGCCCGCACCTGCTGCACATAGCCGGAGACATACGGGAGCCCGCCCAGGCCTTCGTAACCGGGCCGGAGATGATCGTGCAGGTCGTTCGTGTGCAGGATGAGCAGCGAGGCGGTTTCGGCCAGCGCCGAGAAGGCGAGCAGGGCAAACGAGCAGGCAAGCGCGAGACAACGGCGGATGGACATGGGAAGAACTCCTAAACGTTGAGTGAAAGGATTCTAGCAGCATGCCGCCGGGACAGCAACCGCAACGTGCGATTTCGGGCGGAAAGCGCTAGAATCCGGAGCGGGTGTGGAGACAACCAGGAAAGGCGAGAACGCTTATGCGACGTGCATTGCTGCTATCGATTGCGCTTCTGTGCGCGAATGCGGCCTTGGCCGCGCCGGGCATCGATCCCAAAGCCATGAACGGCTGGACGATTGTCGTGGCGAATGATGCGATTCCCAGCGAGCAATTTGCGGCCGAGGAGTTCAAGACGCTCTTCAAACAGGCCACGGGCATCGACTTGGCCGTGGCGGCCGCCCCGCCCGCGAAGAAGCACAACATCTTCATCGGACCGGGCGCGGTCTCCCTGGCGCCATGGCATGCCTTCGGCGTGGACAAACTGGGCGAGGAAGGGCTGCGCATCCGCGTCGCCCGGAACAACCTCCTGATTGCCGGGGGGCGTCCGCGCGGCACGCTGTACGGCGTCTACGAGTTCTTCGAGCGCTGTCTGGGCGCCCGGTACCTCACCTGCGACCACACGCATTTCCCCGAGACGGCCGCACTCCCCGCGCTGAAACCGGACCACTACACGTACACACCCCAGTTCTCGTTCCGGTGGAGCTACTACAAGGAGAATTCCGACCGGCCTGACTTCGCAGCGCGCCTGCGCACGAATACGGTTCAGAGTGAGGAGAAGCTCGGCGGAAGGACGCAACAGAGTCTCATCAATCACAGTCTGCACCGCTGGGTGAACCCCGCCTTGTTCGGACAGAGCCACCCCGAGTACTTCGCGCTCGTCAACGGCGAGCGGAAGCTGGACGTGGGCGGCGGCGGTCCCGAGCCGTGTGTCACGAATCCAGAGGTAATCGAAATAGTGGCCGAGGGCGTGATCAAGGATCTGGACGCCAATCCCCATCAGCAGAACATCAGCGTGAGCCAGAACGACAACGACGAGTACTGCCGCTGCCCGCGTTGCGAAGAAGTGACGAAGCGCGAAGGCACACCGATGGGCCCCCATCTCGCCCTCGTCAATGCCGTGGCCGAGCGCGTCGAGAAGAAGCATCCCAACGTGAAGATCGGAACCCTCGCCTACTGGTACACCCGCAAGCCGCCGAAAACGATCGTGCCGCGCAAGAACATCCAGATCCAATTGTGCAGCATCGAATGCTGCACGCTCCACGCGATCGACGATCCCGCATGCGCGAAGAACCGCGCCTTCTGCGAGGACATGCGGAACTGGAAGAAGATCTGCAACGACATCTGGGTCTGGAACTACAACACGGACTTCGCCTGCTATGATCTGCCGTTCCCGAACCTGCGCGGCATCGGCGCCAATGTCCGGTTCTTCCAGCAGAACAACGTCAAGGGCGTGTTCATGCAGGCGAACGGCAATGGCAACACGGGCGAGATCTCGGATCTGCGCAATTACGTGATCTCGCAGTGCCTCTGGCATCCCGGCCAGGACAGTTGGCCGCGCGTCGAAGAATTCTGCCGCCTGCACTATCAGGAATCGGCCCAGCCGATCCTCGATTATTTGACGATGCTGCACGACAACGCGCACGCGCTCGGCAAGCATCCAAACTGCTTCCCGTCCGCGGAGCAGGTCGGGCTGACGCCGGAGATTGCCGCCCGGGCGCTCGGCTATTTCGAAAACGCGCTGGCGCTGGCCAAGAGCGACGCGGTCCGGGCACGCGTCGAGAAGGCGTCCATCTGCGCGTACAAGGCGATGATCCTGTCGGGGGCCGGCGCCTGGGCCTGTCAGGACGGCGTCTGCCGGCGGCAGTGGCCGGACGGGCGGAGCGGTCACGTCTACGAACGCTACGCGGCGCTGGCGCGCACGTACGGCATGAGCATGGTGAATGAAGGATCGCCTGCCGCGCCGTATCTCGAGGAAATGGAGCGGCTCAACGCGGTGCCTGCGGTGTCTCTCGAGAACGACGTGTGGCGCCTGATCGTCCTTCCCGGGGAGAACGGCAGATTGGCGGAACTACTCCACAAGCCGAGCGGGCGGCATTTCGTTGCGGGCATGACGCACGATGACATCTCGAACGGAACGCACGAAGAGGAAGGCCTGCAGGGCTATAACGATGCGAAGCCGGCCGCTTTCACCGCCAAGCTCGACGGAACCGTGTTGTCGCTGAGCAAGGCGCTCGAAGACGGCAGCGTGATCGAGCGCAGCATCGCGCTCAAACCGGACGCTCCGTCGAAGATCTTCTTCTCCTCCAAGATCACGCACAAGGGCCCGGCTGCGAAAACCTATCAGTTCAAGTCGCATCCTGAATTCGATCCCGGCTCGAACTCGGCCAATTGCGAGATCATCAGTGCCTACGCCAAGGACAGCGCATGGACCCGCTTCAACCGTGAGTGGAAGCGGGATGAGGGACCGGATGCGGAACTGCTCAACAAGGCCAAGGGCGGCGCATTCGCCTTCTTCAATCACGAGGCCCATTTCGGCCTGTCGGTGAATTATGACCCCGTCCAGGTGGACCACCCGTACTTGTGGTGGCGCCCGGACCTGGAGCAGATCAACCTCGAACTCATTACGCCGGCCGTCGAATTGCAGCCGGGCGGCTCCATGAAGCTTGATTACGCCTTCGAGCTCCTCGCAGAACCCCCGAAGTAATGCCGCGGCGCCCGCGCGGTGCCGGGGCGGATAACGCATCGGACCGATCAGCCTGTTCCGGCCGATCGGTCCGATGAAGAGAATCTTCCGTCCTAGGAGCTGCGCCGCCCGTAGTTGAGTTTCCAAGGCGCGCGATAGTGTGCCGCAACGAGTCTGTCGGCTTCGGGATTGTTGATTGCGGCCTCTTTCTCGACATCCCAGTGAACTTCGCTCTTCGTTTGGAAAGCGAGGTTGCCGAGATGGGCGATACTCGAGACGTAATGGCCGACTTCGAGGTTCTCGACCGGCTTCTCCCGCGACTTCACGCAATCGAGGAAATTGCGGACGTGGGCAGGGCGGGCGTCGCGGCCGGGCTCGCCCTTATGCGCCTCGATGCTCTTCTTCTTCGGCTCGGGAATGACTTCCCATCCGCCTTCATCGATGATGACGGTGCCCTCGGTGCCGCTGAAAAGCATGCCGTGCGGCTTGCCCCCCGGTCCGATGCCGCCCACGACCTGATGCTCGAAGATGAGCGTGTAATTCGGGAAATCGAAGGTCGTGACCTGTGTGTCGGGCACCTCGCTGTTGTCCTCGAGAACGCGCTTGCCGCCCATCGAGCTGACCCGCAGCGGCGGCTCGGGCCCCATGGCCCACAGGCAGACGTTCAAGAGATGCACGCCCCAGTCGGTCATCAGTCCGCCAGCGTAATCCCAGAACCACCGGAAGTTGAAGTGGAAGCGGTTCGGGTTGAACGGGCGCAGGGGCGCGGGACCCAGCCACATGTCGTAATCCACGCCCGCAGGCGGTTCGCTGTCGGGCGGATTGCCAATGCCGCCCAGCCAATCGAGATAAGCCCAAGCGCGAACCATGCGGATCTTGCCGAGCTTGCCGGACTGAACGTATTCCACGGCTTCGCGATAGTGCGTGCCGCTGCGCCACTGCGTGCCCATCTGCACGACCCGTCCGTATTTCTTCGCGGCTTCGAGCATGGCGCGGCCTTCGTCGATCGTCTTGCCGAGCGGTTTCTCACAGTAGACGTCCTTGCCCGCCTCGCACGCATAGATGGTGGGCAGGGCGTGCCAATGATCCGGCGTGCAGACCAGCACCACGTCCACGTCCTTGCGGTCGATCACCCTCCGGAAATCCTTCACGGTGTCCGGAAGGTGTCCGCGTTGCCCCTCCACGATCTTGGCAATCTTCGCAATTTGTGCGTCATCCACGTCGCAGATGATCGGGCAATCCACCTCGGGGTTGAGGAAGAAGGTCGGGAGGTCGGCGCCGGCTATCCCGCCGCACCCGACCAGGCCGACCCGGACCTTCTCGCTGGGCGGGACGGCCGTCTGTGCGCGTGCCGCGTCCGACATCAGGATGGGCACGGCGGCCATGCCCAGGGCGGCAGTGCTGACAAACTGGCGGCGGGTAATCTTCTCCATGCCGGGGCTCCTTTCTCGCTTGATTCCCGGAATTACTATGCCTATATTCAGCACGGTTAGCAAGTGAGGAAGAAACATGGAAACAGTGCGCGAGTACTTCAAGAACGACAAGCTGGCGGAGCACCTGGGCATGGAAATCGCCGAGGTGAGCCCGGGACACGCCGTCATCCGGATGCCGATTCAGGAATGCCACATGAACAGCCTCCGCATGGTTCACGGCGGCGCGATCTTCTCGATCGCCGACTTCGCGTTCGCCGTCGCCAGCAACAGCCACGGCACGGCGGCGGTGGCCATCAACGCGAACATCCTGTTCATGAAAGCGGCGCGGGGCGGGGTGCTCACGGCGACGGCCCGCGAGTTGTCGTGCAATCCGAAGATCGCCACGTACAGCATCGACGTGACCGATGATTCCGGCACGCTCATCGCCGTCTTCCAGGGCATGGTCTACCGGAAGAAAGACCCCATCACGACTCCCGCCCCGTAGCCCCGATCCGATCAGGCAAGGAGCACGCTGTTGATCGATTCGAGAAGGGCCTTGGGCGTCACAGGCTTCATCAGCCGGTCGCGAATGCCAACCTTCCGGATGTACTCCGGGGTCGCAGCCTCGCTGAATCCCGTGAAGAGGATCACGGGCATCCCGGGACGAAGCGCAAGCACGCGCTGGGCAAGTTCAATGCCCGTCAGTTCCGGCATCGTCTGATCCGTGAGGAGAAGGTCAAAGGTCTCGGGCCGCGCCGCGAATTCGTTGAGCGCATCCAGGCTCGAGGAGCAGGCGTGCACGTCGAAACCGCGGGACTCCAGGACTTGCTGAATCATGGTGGAGATCTCTTCTTCATCATCCACCACAAGAACGCGGCCCCGTACGTCGCCCGCCGGACGCGCACCGGCGGCCTCGGCGCGGCCGGCGCTCGGCACCTGGGGAAGATACACGTTGAAAGTGCTGCCCTTGCCCGGTTCGCTCTCCACGCTGACAAATCCGCCGCACTTCTTGACTATGCCGTGCACTGTGGCCAGCCCGAGCCCCGTCCCCTCCCCCACCGGCTTCGTCGTGAAGAAGGGATCGAAAATGCGCCCGATGATTTCCCGGGACATGCCGCAGCCCGAATCGCCCACGCTCAGCAGGTGGTAGACGCCTGCCTTGGCCTCGCGATGCACCTCGCCCTCCTGAAGGATGGCCAGCCGCAGCGCAACCCGGAGAATGCCGTTCTTGCCGCGCATGGCGTGGAACGCATTGGTGCAGAGGTTCATCACGATCTGCTGAATCTGCGTCGGATCGGCGAGGGCGCAGCCCGTGCTGTCGTCGATATCCTGGCGAATCGTTATCGTTGAGGGGAGGGTGGACCGCAGCAACTTGAGGGTTTCGTGCACGGGCAGATGGACCGGAATGACGCTCAGTTCCTGCTGGTGCTCGCGGCTGAACGCCAGGATCTGCTTCACGAGTTCGCTGGCGCGCTGGCCCGACTTGCGTATGGCGTGCAGGTGCTCGGCCAGCTTCGGGGTGAGTTCCGGTTCGTCCAGCGCCATGTCCGTGCGGCCAAGCAGAATCATCAGAATATTGTTGAAATCGTGGGCGATCCCGCCCGCAAGCACGCCGATGGCCTCCATCTTCTGGGATTGCCGCAATTGCGCCTCAAGCTCGTTCTGGCGCGTGATGTCGCGGGCGTGGCCGCACAGGAGCGGCCCCGCGGCGGTCTGCACGCAGAACAGAACGCTTTCAATGAGCTTCTCCTGGCCATCCTTGGCCACAATGCGGTGCTCGCCCCGGTTCGCGGGCGGCGACTCGCTGGAGATCATCTGCTGCATCCGTTCCCGGATGATCTGGAGCGTCTCCTCAGTGCGCGATGCCTCCGGCAACAGCGACCAGGCCGCCTGCCAGATGGGCTTTCCGACCATTTCTTCCGCCGAAAGGCCGGTGATCTCCTCCAGCGCCTGGTTCCACTCTCCGATGGCGCCGCTTTCATCCGCCATCACAAGGCCGTACTTGTACCGGGAGACGACCGACCGAAATCGTTCCTCGCTCAGGCGCAAGGCCATTTCGACCGTTTTCCGTTCGGTGATCTCGTGTTCGAGCTGCAAATTGGCCGCGCGCAGGCCGGCCGTGCGCTCCTCGACTTTCGCCTCGACCGCTCTGTAGGCATGTTGCAGAGCGAGCTTGGCGCGATGTCCCTCGAGAATCAGCAGCAGAAAAGACCCGATGATAAACACGGTGCCGACTGTAAAGCAGGCCTCCTTCAGCACCACTCGCCATTCGCCCTGGGTGGTGGGAACGCCGCCCCAGATTGATGTATTCTCCAGGATGTTGATGGTTTGCGCGAAAAAGACGAGCCCGGTGGCGGCCAACGCGACAAGCGTGATGGGGGCAATGCCGTAGACCCGCTTGATGGCGATGTTGATTGTGCCGAAGAACAGAACGAGGCAGAGCAGGGTGAGCGTGTCCGCCACCGCGAAGCGATACCAGCCGAGATGATACCCGTACCGGCCAATAAAGTGGCACAGTCCCGCACACAGGAGTGCGCACGCCACGTACTTGGCATTGGAGGCGCCCGGAACCCGCTCAACCACCTCCGGCGAAGCGGGCGACTCTCCTGTTTTATCGAAATCCGACATTTCCCCCGTCCATGTCCAATTCAAGACGGTTGAATCACTCCTGCCACCTCTCGCTGCATCCGAACAGACTCAGCCGCGAATCTGTGACTGCGCATCGGAACCACCGGCAGAACGCCAGTCTATCGCCAGGCGCAGGCAATATCAAGCGTGACCCGGAAATCAGTCCGAAACCGACAGCGAGAAGCCTTCTCCCGTGACCATGGAGCTGCTGACCACAGGGACTTCGCCCTGCTCCGGCAGCACAATCTTCATGGGGCATGCGTCCAGAATATCCTTCTGGATGTCGATGCCCGGCATCACGCGGACCAGTTCCATGCCGCGTTCGGTGAACTGGAAGGCCCCGACGTGGGTGATGTAAAAGATCTTCTTCCCGTGGCGGAGGGCTTCGCGTCCGCTGAAGGTGATTTCGTCCACTTTGTCCACGAACTTCATCTTGCCCGGACTGACGACGCGCAGCTTGCCGCCCTCGATCTGGATGTTGGCGCGGTCCCCCCAGGATCCCACAAAAAACACGGTCTTCGCGCAGGTGGTGATATCAATGAAGCCGCCGGGGCCGACGTAATTGATCGCGCCCTCGCCCCGCTTCGAAACGTTGATGTTGCCTTCGCTGTCGGCCTGCAGCATGCCCAGCACCGCGCCGTCGAGATGCGAGTACATCCGCTTGAAGACTTCGGCCGACGAGACGATTTCCGTGGGGTTGATGGCGGCGCCGAAGAAGATGCCGGGCGCGGCCAAACCGCCGAGCACGCCGCTCTCCGTGATGAGGGTGATGTGCTTCAGAATGCCGCTTTCATGCAGGAGCCGCGAGACTTCTTCGGGCAGCCCGACGCCTACGTCGACAACCGCGCCCTTCTTGAATTGCTCGACGAAAAGCGTTGCGCCCAGGCGCGCCAGGGCGTTATCCACGGCGCTGCGCTGGGGCGTCACGCCAATGAGCTTATTGATGTACCGCGCGCGCGCGATGCCTTCGTTAATCGGCAGCTTGCTGCCCAGGGTGAACATCGGCCAGTAGCGCCGATGCGGCACGGACGGCGCCTGCTCCGTCTTCGGATACACCACGATCGCATCGACAAGGTCGCTCGGAATCCACACTTCATCGCCCGGCTTGTCAACGCACCGACCCACATTGGCAATAACCACGCCGCCGTTCTTCTTGGCAGCGCGGGCCACTTCCAGGCTTTCAGCCTTCATCACGCAGTTGGTTGCGTAGATGTTGCCCTGGCGATCGGCTATGGGCATGTTGAAGATGGCGACGTCCGGCTTGGGGCACGAGTAGCGGAGCTTGCCGTCTTCCACGCGGATCAACTGTTCCGCATTGGGCGGCACGAGCGGAGAACCCCGGCCCACCGACGGGTCGAAAAAGGTGCCAAGCCCGGTTTCGCTCAACAGTGAGTTCTCACCCTCGCCCATTTTCGAGAAGAGCAGCGCCATGATCCCCTGGGGAAGGCATTGCAGCTCGAGCTTGCCTTTGTCCGCCAGCTTCAGAAACGCTTTGAACGTTTCTGTGTGTCCCGTGATGAATCGGCTGGCCAGCCCCTCCTGCCCCATCTCCTCGAGGGTGCCGGGCACTTTGCCGCGGCCGCCAATCCCGCCCAGGGCCATCAGGGTAAGCCCGTTGGGATGGCCGGTTTCCTCGAATAGCTCCCGGACCGCCCAGTACATGATCGAGGGGCGCTGGTTCGCCGCCAGCCCGGAAAAGGCGATGACGGAACCGTCCTTGATGAGCTTGACGGCGTCGCGCGGCCCCATGAACTTGGGGTTGCCCGGCACGCTGAAGCGGTACTGGGTGTTGCGGCGATCCCACGTGGCGCGCCAGCGGAGGAACTGAAAGATCAGATTGGCCTTCGTAAAGATATTCATCGGGATCCTCTCTCCATCACTTGCAGGGAAACGACAGTATATCTTGTTTCGGGCACAAAATTCTCCCTCGCACTGTTTCACTTGAATCTCGCGGGCGGCTCGTGTTGAATACGGGGCGGGTGAATTGATCCGGGCAATGGAGAGCGTCTCATGCGCGCGCTGGTCTTTGATGGGGAATTGCGGTTGCGCGATATCCCCGTCCCCGAACCGGCCCCGGGCGAAGCCCTGGTCAAGGTGCTCTCGGCGGGCGTCTGCAAGACGGATCTTGAGATCAAGCGCGGCTACATGGGGTTCACCGGCGTGCCCGGACACGAGTTCGTCGGCATTGTCGAGGACGCCCCGACCCGGCAGTTTGTCGGGAAGCGGGTGGTGGGCGAGATTAATTGCATCTGCCATCAATGCCAATACTGCCGCATGGAGATGCCGCATCACTGCCTCAACCGGTCCGTGCTCGGAATCGCCGGGCGCAACGGGGCCTTTGCCGAGTATCTGGCCCTGCCCGAGGAAAACCTCCATCTCGCTCCGGGAACCGTGCGGGATGACGTGCTTGTCTTCACGGAACCCGTGGCAGCCGCGTTTCGCATTCTGGAGCAGGTGCCGCTCACGGCGGAGGACCGGGTGATCGTGCTGGGCGACGGCCGGCTCGGCCAGTTGGCCGCGCAGGTGCTGTGGCTGTACACAAAGAACCTTGTCTGCGTGGGCAAGCATGCGTGGAAGATGGATTTGTTGAACCGGTCGGGCATCGCGACGGCCCTGGCGAGCGACCCCCTGGAACGGGGCGCGGATCTCGTGGTGGACGCCACGGGTTCGCATGAGGGCCTGTCGCGCGCCCTCGAACTGGTGCGTCCCGAGGGCACCGTGATCCTCAAGACCACCGTGGCGCACCCGACCGCGCTCGAATTGAGCGGCCCCGTGATCAACGAGGTCCGGATTCTCGGATCGCGTTGCGGCCCGTTCCGGCCCGCCCTCGAAGCGCTGAGTTTGGGAACTGTCGAGGTGCGCCCGATGATCTCGGCCACGTACGAACTGCGCGAGGGCGTCGAGGCCTTGCGGCGGGCGGGCGACCCCGACGTGCTGAAGGTGATCCTGCACATGTGATACGAACGGCGGGCCGCGGCTGCTGCGCGCCCCGGGAGGAGTGAGCGGATGACGATGGAGCAAACGTATGCCGAGCGCCTGAACCGCTACGTGACGGCCATGCGCAACGGCAAGCCGGACCGGATTCCCATCCGGCCCTTTGTCGCGGAATTCACCGCGAAATACGCGGGATACACCTGCCAGGAGGTCGTGCACGACTTCCCGAAGGCCTTCGCCGCGGCGCGAAAGTGCGCGGCGGACTTCGACTGGGATGCCGTGGTCGGCAACATGGTGTACGTGTGGACCGGACTTACGCAGGCCATCGGGCTCCGCTACTACGGGATCCC
This sequence comes from Candidatus Hydrogenedentota bacterium, assembly GCA_903837785.1. GTDB lineage: Bacteria > Hydrogenedentota > Hydrogenedentia > Hydrogenedentales > CAILVY01 > CAILVY01. Next base: position 15,801 of record CAILVY010000384.1, on the reverse strand, counting down.
CGGCATCGACGTGCCGCCGAACACCGGCTTCCAGTACCGCGAACCGGGCGAGGATGAAGCCTTCATGAAGGCGGATGAATACGATGCGCTCATCGCCGACCCTACGGGTTTCCTCTTCAACGTCTGGCTGCCCCGCGTGTCAAAAGAGGTGCAACCCATCGGCGCGCCGGCGACGCCCCGAAACAACCTGGCCCTCGTGAAGGGCGGCATGGCCATGATGAGCTACTTCAGCGCGTTCCCGCCGCAGGGCCTCGCCCTGCAGCAGGAGTCCGGGACGGTTTCCGCCATCGCCGGCATCTTCAAGGCGCCGCTGGACATCATCGGCGACAAACTGCGGGGTTACCTCGGGCTCACGATGGACCTCCTGACCCAGCCCGAGAAGGTTCTGAAAGCCTGCGAAGCCCTCATGCCGCACCTGCTCTGGGTGGCGCTCTCCGGCGCCGACCCGGACAAGAACGTCCCGATTGGCTTCTGGATGCATCGCGGGTGCACGCCCTTCGTCACAATGGAGCAGTTCCAGCGCATTTACTGGCCCACGCTGAAACCCATCATCGAGGAATTGTGGCGCCGGGGGCATCAGGTGCTGTTTTACGCCGAAGGGAATTGGACCGCGCATCTCGAAACCTTCGCCGAGCTGCCCGAGCACAGCATCGTGTTCCACATCGATCGATCGGATCCCTTCGAGGCGCACCGCGTACTCGGCCACAAGTTCTGCCTCAGCGGCGGCCTGCCCAACACGCTGCTCGCCTACAGCACCCCCGATGAGGTGCGCTCATACTGCAAGAAACTGATCGACGGCGTGGCAAAGGACGGCGGCTACATCATGGACGCCTCCGCCATCATTCAGAACGACGCCCAAATCGAGAACGTGAAGGCCATGACCGACTTCACGCGCGAATACGGAGTGTATTGACATGTCACACCCCATCCAACCCGGTGTCTGCATCCCCTGGGAAGAGAAGTTGAAGGAACTCCCGCCGCTCACCGGCGACGCGGAACTCGCCAAGCGCATCTGGGAAGAGACGGACGCGCTCGGCTACCTCTTCATCTGGCATTGCCTGCTGTCCTTCTAACACGTCCCGGGAAAGGTCCGGTTTGATGAGCGCATATCAAGGGCGCAGCCCGCAGGGCGAGAACATGCTTCGGGTGATCCATTTCGATCATCCCCGGTGGACTCCGGTGCTCGTGGGCTTCCTGCCGTCCGTCTATACGAAGTACGGCCAAGAGCGGATGGATGCGTTGAAGCTCGCCCATCCCCGGCTCTTCCCGAAGCATCAGCCGGGCGAAACCGTCCGGGCCCAGGACCTCTACGTCTCCGGCAAGACAACGGACTGCTGGGGCTGTGTGTGGGACAATCTGCACGAGGGCATGGTTGGACAGGTCGTGGGGCATCCCCTCGCCGATTGGGCGCATTGGGACGCCTGGCTGGCCCGGCGCCCCGACCCCTTGAAGGACGGACTCCTCGGACCACGCGACTGGAACGAGATTCAGGCCCAGATCGACCTCAAGAAACGTCTCGGTCATTTCGCGCCGGATCACGTTCTCGCGCATGGATTCCATTACATGCTGCTCTGCGACTTGCGCCGTTTCGAGAACTTCATGCTCGATATGGCCACGGACGAACCCCTGCTGCACAAGTTGATCGGCGTGCTCATGGACTACAGCGCCGGCACGGTCCGAAGGCTGCTCGACGCCGGCACGGAATTCCTCGGGCTCGCCGAGGACCTCGGCATGCAGGACCGCCTGCCGATGAGCCTCGAAGGCTGGCGGAAGTTCATCAAGCCGGGCTACGAGTGCACGGCGGGCCAGGCACGGGATCGCGGCCTGCCCGTCTTCCTCCACAGCGATGGCCACATCCTCCCGATCATCGGCGATTTGATTGAGACCGGCATTCGCGTTTTGAATCCGCAAATCCGCGCAAACGGCCTTGCGGGGCTCCGGGACGTGGCGAGAGGCAAAGTGACGATTTGCATCGACCTGGACCGGCAGTTGTTTCCGTTCGCGAGTCCGGCGGAGTTGTACGATCATGTCCTAACGGTTCATGATACCCTCTCGATGCCGGAAGGCGGGCTGATCCTGAATATCGAAATCGGCGAAGATGTGCCGCTCGAGAACATGGACGCGATCTTCAGCGCAGCGGAAGAAGTGTGTCGCCTGCCCGATCCGGAAACGACGGGCGGCGCGCCGATTGGGTTTTGAGTAATTCCTCAGATGGGAGAACGAACATGCGAGTTCATATCGCCTTGCTGGTCCTTGTGGGGGCATTCATCGCAGCGGGAACGGCCTGGACGCAGGAATCCGCAGTGAAACTGAGTATGGACGACCGGGCCGTGAGCGTGCTCGCGCAAGGCCAGCCCATGTTCACGTACTGTTTCGGCCAGGTGCCCTTCAAGCCCTATGTACAAAGCTTCAGCACCCCCGGCGGCGTGAACGTTCTCCGTGACTCGCCCGAGGACCACAAGCACCACCACGCGCTGATGTTTGCCCTCGCCGTGGATGACGTGAACTACTGGGAGGAAATCAAGGATTGCGGCATCCAGCGGCACCGGCAATTCGCGGACGCCGGGACTGTCGAGATTGACAAGATGCCCTGGGCCAGGTTCACAGAAGTCCTGGACTGGGTGAACCCCAAAGACAACGCCGTGGCGCTCGTCGAGCACCGGACGATCGCGGTCGGGCGGGTGGACGCGCTGAAGGCCTCCGTAATCCGCTGGCAGAGCAAGCTCGAAGTGCCGGAGGGAAAAGCCGCGGCCAAGTTGGGAGGCGGACACTACTACGGCCTCGGCATGCGTTTCGTCAAGAGCATGGACGAGAAACGCGACTTCATGCTGGCGGGAGACGAGAAAGGTGAACTGGTCCGCGGCGATGAGTATCTCACGCCCTCCGCGTGGTGCGCCTACAGCGCCGAGGCCGACGGCAAACCCGTGACTGTCGCCATGTTCGATCACCCGGGCAACCCGCGCCCCGTCAAATGGTTCACGATGCACACGCCGTTCGCCTACCTCTCCGCCACGATAAACCTGTGGAAGGAGCCCATGGAGTTGAAGGCGGGGCAGCCGATCGTGCTCAATTACTGTGCCGCCCTGTGGGACGGAAAAGTGGACAAGGAAGCCGTCGCCGCATTCAACAAACAGTGGTTGATGTGGACCGCCCCGGGAAATTGACGCAGGGCGGATGGATTCCGGAATGACGTGGTGCGCCGGGCGCACCGATGAGGGATAACACGCCGATTCGCAGCACAGAAAGGAAAGAGAGACCATGGCCGACAAAAATCGTTCCGAACTGACCCGGCGGGCTTTCATCCAGCACACGACGACAGCGGCGCTTGCGGCCACGGCCCTCGGCGCGGCCGGACGCGCGCGCGCCCAGGCGCCGAGCGCCAACGCGCGGATTCGCGTGGGCGTGATCGGATGCGGCGGCCGCGGCAACGGCCACCTCAGCGTGCTCAAGGAACTGGCCGAGCGCGACAAGAGTGTAGAGATTGTGGCGCTCTGCGACGTGTACCGCCCGCGCCTGCAGCGCGCGGCAGAGAAATTCGGCGGCAAGACGTACATGGATCACCGGGAGTTGCTGGCGGATCCGAACGTGGATCTCGTGAGCATTGCGACGCCGGATCATCATCACGGCTATCAGGCGATAGACGCTGTCCGGGCGGGCAAGGACGTGTATTGCGAGAAGCCGGTCACGCACTGGCGGCAATTCGACCTCACGAAACAACTCGCGGAGGAAGTCCAGAAATCGGGGCGGGTCTTCCAGCTCGGCACCCAGGGCATGTCGGACCGCGCCTGGCACCAGATGAAGAAACTGGTGCAGGAGGGCCTCATCGGACAGCCCATCCACGCCGAATGCGGCTTTTTCCGCGTGGGTGACTGGGGCGAACGCGGCATGTCCGTCGATGACCCGAATGCACAGCCGGGGCCGGACCTGAATTGGGAGGCCTTCCTCGGCGATTCGCCGAAACGCGATTTCGACGTCAGCCGCTTCTTCCGCTGGCGGATGTACGAGGACTATGCCGGCGGGCCGGTTACGGATCTCTTCCCGCACTCGATGACGCCCGTCCTCAGCATCCTGGGCGTGAAGTGGCCCAGCATGGTTGTGGCGACCGGCGGGAAATACCGCTATGAAGAACGCGAAGTTCCGGACACGTTCAACATGCTCATGGATTACCCGGAGAAGATCACCGTTGCCGTGCTTGGAACGCAGGCCAATGATTTTCAGGCGACGGGGCAGCGCGGTTCCGGACAGAAGATTCCGGTGATTCGCGGCTGGGACGGCTCTCTCACGATTCAGAACGACGAGATTGTGTTCTATCCCATCGCGGAGAAGAAGGAAAACAAGGGCAAGACGGAGCAGCGTTTCAAGATCGAAGAGGGCGAGAACATGCTGCATCACTACCGGAACCTGCTGGAAAACGTGCGCAACCGCACGCAGACCACCTGGAGTCCGGCCGACCTCGCCTACTACACACAGACCGCCTGCATCATGGGCATGAAATCCCTGCGGGAAGGACGCACGATCAAGTTCGACTTCGAAAAACAGCAACTCATCTGAGCCTCCGCACACCGTTTGCCTTTCGCACGCCCGGCCGCCGCGCCGGGCGTGCCTGCTTCTCCCCGGGCCGGACGGGCCGACGGCGTATCCCCATACGCTGAAGTCTGCCCCAGGAACGTGCTATGCTTGCCTTGGCTGCAGAGGGCGGTGGTGGGTACGCCGCCCGTTTCGGGATGCCGTGAACGGGCACATTGGGTTGCTGCGGGCAGGGTGGTGTTCTGACGCCGGGTGCATGGATGAAACCTCACCGGGCGAGGAAGCTTTGATGCACGAGGGCAGAAAAAGCCGGAAGCGGAGCATTTTGCTTTCGGTAGTCCTCATCATCTCGATGGTTGTGCTGACAACATCGAGCGTGTTCACTTTCCTCCTGGTTGAATACCGGACTACGGACCTTCTCAAACTCGTCGATTCAAGACTGCTCACGGCAGCCGAGATGTCGCGAGAACTGCTCGGTACGGACTATCACGACCGGATCGCTGATGAGCGTTCGGTTTCCCAGGAGCAATTCCACCAAATCGTTCAGCGTAACGACGCACTGTGCCGCCGGCTGAACCTGCAATATCTCTGGAGCGTGCTTCTCACAGGCGACCGCGTGGTTTTCACGTCCGCAACACACTCAGACTTGAAAGACCCGAATTCGCCCTGCGCCGCCTTTTTCGAGACACATCGGGATCCCGCGTCCTTCGCGCCCGTGATGCAACCTGGAGCCACGACAACCTTCTCCTCGTTCAAGAATGAATGGGGGGAGGGAAGGATGGTTCTGATTCCCGGGAAAGATTCCCAGGGACGCACGTATGTCTTCGGCGCCAGTGTTCAATTGAACGAACTGAATGCCCTGAACCGCAAGACGATCCTCACTTCGAGTGGAATCGGGCTGGCTGTCATCACTTGTGCCTTCCTGCTCACATTTCTGCTGGCGCGCTCGTTTACAGCGCCCATCGCGCGATTGACCGCCTCGGCCGATCGCATGGCCGCCGGCGATTTTGAGACGCCCCTGGGCAACGCCGGAACCCGCGAACTGGAATCCCTCGCACTCTCGCTCGATATGATGCGGCAGGGACTGAAAGAGCAACTGACAGAAGTTCGGGACAGCGAAGAACGTCTCCGGCTGGCACTGGCCGGCGCAGACCTCGGCACGTGGGATTGGCATGTGCCCAGCGGCGCGGTCAGGCTGAACGAGCGCTGGGCGGAGATGCTCGGATACGCTTTGCACGAGATCAAGCCGCACCTGAACTCATGGAAAGCCCTGATTCACCCCGACGACTCGGCGTACGTGATGAGCGCTTTGAATGCGCATTTGGCGGGTAAAAGACCCGAGTACGAGACGGAGCACCGCCTTCGCCACAAGTCCGGCGAATGGATATGGGTGCTGGACAAAGGCTGCATCATCGAACGCGATGTGCATGGAAAGCCTATCCGCGCCTGCGGAACGCATCTGGACATCAGCGGGCGCAAACGGGCCGAGGCCGAGATCCGGGAAAGCGTCAGCCGCTATCGGGCCTTCTTCGACAACGGGCCGGATGGCGTGGTCATTCTCGATCCCGAATCTGCCCGCATCCTCGAGTTCAATGATCGCGCGTGTCATCAGTTGGGTTATTCGCGCGAGGAGTTTACCTCCTTGCGCGTTTTTGACATCGAGGCGGCCGAGACGCGTGAAGAGACCCGTGCCCGCATTCAGAAGGTGATTCGCGACAAGCGGGGCGATTTTGAAACCCGGCACCGAACCAAACACGGAGAAATGAGAGACGTGCACGTGATGGCGCAAGTCATCGAGACGGGCGGTCATGCGACGTATCACTGCGTTTGGCGTGACATCACCGAACGCAAGCAGGCAGCAACGGCGTTGCAGGCCAGTGAAGAGCGCTATCGTCGCATCGTCGAAACGGCCAACGAAGGCATCTGGGCCATGGACCGGCAGCACCGGACAACTTTTGTCAACGCGCACATGGCGCAGATGCTGGGGCGCGACGCGGCCGAGATCATCGGACGCTGCGTCGAGGATTTCATGTTTCCTGAAGACCTGAAAGGCCACCAGGAACGCATGCTGCAACGGCATGATGCGCAGGCTGGCAGCTACATGCACCGCTTTCGACGTCCCGACAACAGCGAAGTCTGGACATGGGTTTCTGCCACGGCCGTGAAAGATGCGATGGGCAATTTCGACGGCTCCTTTGCCATGTTTACCGACATCACCGAGCGCAAACGGGCGGCAGAAGCCCTCCGCGAGAGCGAGGAAGCGCACCGGGCGCTCGTCGCGGGGTTACCGGACATCGTAACACGCTTTGACCGCGATGCGCGGCTCTTGTTCGTTTCCGACAATGTCAGCGCGTTGCTGGGCATTCCAAAGCCACAATGCCTCGGCAAGACCCATCGTGACTTGGGATTCCCGGAGGCACAATGCCTCTTCTGGGAGGAGGCGCTCCGGCAGGTTCTCCAAAGCGGCACGCCGCTCGAGACCGAACTCGCCGTGGCGGGCGAAGCGGGAACCGCCATCTACAATTGCCGCTTCATACCCGAGCGCGACGCACAGGGCGCGATCCGGTCCGTGCTTTCGCTCAGCCGCGACATCACGGCCCACCGAAAGGCGGAGCAGGACTATCGCATCCTGTTCCGTGAAATGTTGGAGGGTTTCGCTGTTCACGAAATCCTCTGTGACGAGCAGGGAACCCCAATCAACTATCGATTCCTTGCGGTGAACCCGGCGTTCGAACGCATGACCGGGCTCAAGGCCGAAGACCTGCTGGGAAAGACCGTTCTGGAAGTCCTCTCCGCCACGGAACAACGCTGGATTGAGACCTACGGCAAGGTGGCCCTCACCGGCGATCCCGTCTACTTCGAGGACTACTCCGTCGAATTGAAGAAGCATTTCGAGGTGACGGCCTTCCGGCCCGCGCCCAGGCACTTTGCCTGTATCTTCTCCGACATCACTGAACGCAAGCGCGCCGAGGAAGAGCGGGAACGGCTCCAGGCGCAGTTGATGCAGTCTCAGAAGATGGAATCCGTGGGACGTCTCGCGGGCGGCGTCGCGCACGACTTCAACAACATGCTCCAGGTGATCCTGAACCATGTGGCCATGGCGTTGGAGGACGTGGACCCGGCGCAGCCGCTGCGCGAGAGCCTGGAGGAAATCCAGAAGGCGGCGCAACGCTCCGCGGCATTGACCCGGCAATTGCTTGCCTTCGCCCGCCAGCAGACTGTCGCCCCGAAAGTCCTCGACTTGAATGAAACGATCGAGGGCACGCTCAAGCTCATTCGGCGCCTCATCGGCGAAGATATCGATTTGGCGTGGATGCCCGGCTCCGGCTTGTGGCCCGTCAAGGTCGACCCCGTTCAGCTCGATCAGGTCCTGGCCAATCTGTGCGTCAATGCCCGGGACGCGATAGCGGGGGTCGGCAGGATCTCGATTGAGACAAAGAACTGTTCCATGGACGAGTCCCGCTGCCTGGATCAACCGGACTGTGTCCCCGGCGACTACGTGCAGATCACCGTCTCCGATAATGGCTGCGGCATGGACTCAGAAACTCTCCTCCACCTCTTCGAACCCTTCTTCACGACAAAAGACGTGGGCAAGGGCACGGGGCTGGGTCTCGCCACAGTCTACGGCATCGTCAAACAGAACGACGGCATGCTCCGTGTCAACAGCGCACCCGGCCAAGGCGCCTCCGTCGAGGTCTTTCTGCCCCGGCACCGCGGCGCTTCGGAACAGGCCCCGGCAGGGGGTTCGACGAAAGCCCACAAAAAAGGCCACGAGACCATCCTGTTGGTCGAGGATGAGCTCCTCATCCTGCGAAGCATCAAAACCATCCTCGAGAAGCTCGGCTATCAGGTCCTGGCCGCATCCACGCCCGGAGAGGCCATTCGGACGGCGGAGGAACATGCGGGTGAAGTCGGCCTCCTGATGACCGACGTCGTCATGCCCGAGATGAACGGACGGGATCTGGCCAGGCGCCTCCTTGCGCGCCATCCCAGGCTCAAGCGCCTCTTCATGTCCGGCTATACCGCCGATATCATCGCGCATCACGGCGTGCTGGATGAAGGCGTGTCTTTCATCCAGAAACCCTTTACGATGCAGTCCCTGGCAGCCAAAGTGAGGGATGTCTTGGACAACTCCTGATCACGTTCGATGGAACCGGCGGCGTGTTCAAAGTGGGGGCAACGTGATTTCCGAGACAAGCTTGCCCGTTCGATCCCACGTGCGCGCCACGCCCACGGCCACACTTTGGCGCCAGGTGGATTCGGCCTTCTTCTGCCCGTTTTCCCACCACTGCGTCCACATCGCCGTCCCGTCCGGCGGGCGCGTCCATTCCCACTGCTTTCCGCCATCCGGACGCCACAGGGTCTCCGTTTCGACCGGGCAGCCCAACTGATAGCGGGCCTCGTACTGCTTCGTGCCGTCCGGCCGGAACCACGTCTCCGTGCCGTGCAGCAGATAACGGCCGTCGTCTCCCACGCCCGCATGCCAGCACAGCCGGGGCGTGCCGTCCGCATAGCGCTCCACGAACTCCTGCTCGGCGTGGATGCTGTGCGCCGTATTCGCCGTGATCGCCGCCTCCGAGGCGTCGCGCGAAGCCTCCGAGAGGATCCATGCTTCGTTCAGTTCGAAATGAAGGCACGGCCGGTTCATCGTCGTAATGAGATGGATGACGCCGTTGGGCGCCTGCCGCGCCACGGAATACCCGAGCGTGGTCGCGCCTTCCAGATTGCCGAAGAATCCGGGACCGTTCTCGTGGGGCTGCGCTCCGACCAGCTTCCGCATCTTCCACGTTTCCCCGTCGTCGTCGGAAAGCGCGACGAAACTGCCCGACTCGGCGCTTTCGGCAGGCCGGCCGCCGCCGTTCTTCTGGAAATCGGATGCGAAGAAGAGCCGCCCGCTCTGCAAGCGCAGCAGGCTTGGCCGTTGATTCGCCGCGAGCGCCGGGAAGACGGTCTTACTCACGGCCCACGTGGCGCCGCCGTCCGCCGAGATCGCCCGGGGCATGTAACCCTCGATATCCGTGTTCTTGCCCCCCATGCCCAGGAGCCGTCCATCCTTCAGCGTGCCATAGGCCGTGTGGCGGCCCGCGCTCCGGCCCCCCGTGTCCACCCACGTCGCCATATTGTCACGGCTCGCCCATAACACGGAGCTTCCCCCCACGGCATCGCTTGGCACATAGATCGTGCCATCCAGCCCGCGAAATGCCCGGTTGATCGGCTGCCTGGAATGCGGGCCGATCGCGCCCGTGAATTTGGGGAAGCGCGCGTCGCTCCACGTCGCGCCGTGGTCCTCACTCGAGATCCACTGGAACGGGTACGCGCCCGCCGCCAGCCGGCTCCACGCCCAGAACAGATGAATGCGCCCGTGGTCATTCCACAGCAGCGGCGTGTTGTCGCATGCGCCCGCGCAGTCGATCAGGCGCACCGGCATGTCCCACTGATCCGCGCCGAAGCGCAACCGCGCGGCCATCAGCGACATCTCCGGCTCGTACTCCGTGTAGGCCGTGAAGATGACCAGCAGCAGATCGCCGTTGTCGCACACTTCGAGCGCGGGCGAATGATTGTGCCCGCGGAAAGAAGGATCCAGTCCCACGCCGTCATTGAGCTGCTGTTGTTTCGCCATGTCCTCGCGCCGCGTCACCGTTTCCGGCGGCGACGGCAGCAGGGCACGCTTGCGGAAATAAGGCTTTGCCAGGTCAGGCCCCACATGGGCGCCCGAGCAGCTCTGCTTCACGCCCTGCTGCAGGAACGTTGGAAGGGCGGGCGTTGGAGTGGTTCCGGGGAGCGCCCCCTGCACCACCCGGAAGCCAATCCGATGATAGCCCGGACGGTCCGCGTTCTCGTCTCCGGCGCCGCTCCCGCGGTCCTCTTGAATCCCGAAGGCCGGCGGCAGGCCGGCGCGATACGAAGCCTGCTCGTATTCACTCCTGGGCACGCATTCAAACTTCCCGTCCAGCATATCCAGCACCCCGCCGCGCACGACCCGCGCCAGGCCCGACGCCGCGCCGATTGGATCCACGGCCTCCCCCGCCGCGTAGTCGCCAAACCAGTCCTGGCACCACTCGCGCACGTCGTTGCCCATGTTCTGCACCCCCCATCCATCGGCAGAGCGCCGCACATACTCCCACTCCGCCTCCGTGGGCAGCCGGTACGGCCTCCCCTCGACCCGGCTCAGCCACTCGCAATATGCCACGGCATCGTGCCACGACACCCCGCACGCCAAAGCTTCCTGATTCGCCAGCGCGGCCTCGGGCCGAAAGCGCCGATATTGCTCCACAGTGATTTCCGTGACGGAGATCCGAAAGGCCTGCGTAATCTTCACGGGATGCGCCGGCTTCTGATCCCATAGGGGCGTGGCGTCATTTCCCATCACGAACCCGCCGGCGGGAATTTCCGCCCACGTGATCTCCGCCGCCGGATGCGCCGGGTCCGCCCCGGCCACACGCCCAAGAATGAGGCACGTGACAAGCAACCCAAGAGAGACGGAGAGACGCGGCTTGGCGTCGTTCATGTTCACGGCGATTCCCTTTCTCAACGTGTTCAAGGCCCGGTGTCCATAAGACGACATAGGCTACCCGCTCCGCCCCAAGCAGCGCAACGGCGGCCGGCCGCGCGCCGGAAAACGAGACGAGGCTCCTCCCCAAGACACCCCGCATGAAACAACCGCCCCCCCGCGTGCGGGGGGGCAGGGAAGTACGGCAGTTTCTCCTTGCCTATTTTCTTCTCGGGCCCCACGACGGCCCTTCGCAACTCATCTTCCCCTTCGACATCAGCCATTCCTGGCCGGTCTTCACATTCACCGCCCACAGGGTCTTGCCGCCGGCGCGCTGCGACATGAACATGATGTTGCGTCCGTCCGGCGACCACGTGGGCGACTCGTTCGCGCTCGTGCCCGTCAAGGGCGCGGCGCCGCTGCCATCGGTGTTCATCCACCAGACCTGGAAGCCCTCGCCCCGCTTCTCGACGACAAAGGCGATCTTCTTCCCGTCGGGCGACCAGGCCGGGTCGTAGGAATTGCCGCCCTGGTTCGTCAGCCGGCTCGCATCCCCGCCGGCCGCGGACATGAGGTAAATCTGCGGCGAACCGCCGCGATCGCTCACAAACGCCAGTTGCGACCCGTCCGGCGAAAAGGCCGGCGACGTGTCCATGAAGCGGTTTTTCGTCAGGCGCACGGGACGCCGCCCGTCCGCGTCGCGCACGTAGATCTCCATGTTCCCGTCCTTGCTCAGCACCATCGCCAGCTTGCTGCCGTCGGGCGACCACGACGGCACCGCGTTAATGCCGGGCTCTTGCGAGACGGGTGCCGACTTTCCGGTCCGCCGGTCGAACACGTAGATGAACGGGAAGCGATCCTTGTACGAGAGATAGGCAATCTTGTTGCCGTCCGGAGAGAACTTCGGCTTGATCGAGATCGATCCGTGCTTCGTAACCTGCTGCACGTTCGCCCCATCGTAGTCCGAAATGTAGATCTCTTTTTTGCCCGTTTCGCCGCCGCTGAAACACACTTCGCTCGTGCCGGCCCCCGGGGTCCCGTCCACATAGCGGACGATCTCTTCCGAAAAGCGGTGCGCGGCCAAACGCGGCGTCTTGCTGTCCACCCGAAGCTCCTGCCCCACGATCTGTTGCCCGGTCGCAAGGTCAAAGAGCCGGAACTGCCCCACGAGCTCATTCATCTCCTGCCGGATGTAGCCGTACACGAAATACTCGGCCTTCGTCGGCCGCCAGATGTTGAAGTCGGTCTTTGTCACGTCCGGGTCGAGCACGGAGAACTGCGGCGGAAACTCCGCGGGCGCGATCACATAGAACAGCCCCGAGAACTCCAGGTCGAACCCGATGACCTCGGACAATTCGCGCGCCACTTTCGTCAACGACGCGTCGGAGGTCGCGAACGGCGGCACCGCCACCCGGGACCGCTTGTCCACGGCCCCCTCGGAACCCAGACGAATCGTCGTCTGCGCATACACCGCCGACGCGGCCATCAGCACACCCGCCAGCATCCACGCAATCTTCTTCACGGCTCAATCCTTCTCGTTTATCCCGGGGTCAATGTGAAATCGTAGAGTATCTGCACCTGCGGCTCTTTGAAGGTCTCCGGAACCGCCGGGAAAGGCGCCGCCTGCTTGACCGCCTGCAGCCCCGATTGGGCCACGCGCGGATCGCTCGCTTCCTGCACCACGACCGGCTCGCCCACGAGATTCCCGTTGCGATCCACGGTGAACATGATCGTGGCGACGTTATTTTCCAGCGAGACGCCTTCCGGATAAATCCACGCATCATCCACTTTGCGGACAACCTGACGGCCCCAGAAACTCAGTTCCGACGGGATGCCCTGGCCTCCGGCCGTGCGCATCTTGCTCAGCGGATCGCCGTCCTTCGTGCCGAACGCCGCATTCTGCGGCTCGGGACGCGCGGTCGCGGCGGCGGCACTGGGCTGCGGACGCTCGGCCACTTTGACTGGCGTGCGCGGCGCGGGCTTCTCGGCCGGCTTGACCGGCGCCGGCTTCGGCTGCGGCTTCTCTGCCGGCTTGAGTTTGGGCGGTTCCGGTTTGGGCGGCTCCACCGGCTTGGGCTTCGGGGGTTCAGGCTTTGGCGGCTCCGGCTTCGGGGGTTCCACCGGCTTCGGCGGTTCGGGTTTCGGGGGTTCCGGCTTCGGCGGCGCGACCGGTTTCTGCGGCACGCGCTCCGAACCCTTGGAAGGCGCTCCCACCCCTTCACCCGTGCCTTGATAAAGCTGAATAGTAATCGCCTCCGGAATCACACGCGCGCTCCAGAATGCGAAAAACCGATACCCGCCCCCGAAAATCGCCACGTGCAAGGCGACCGACAGCACCACGAACAAGCGAATGTTGTCCTGATGCCACTTCGGAGAACTATAGATGTGCGGATAGCGTGTCATGGGATGCGTTGCCCCATCGTGGAGTTCATGGTACCGGACCCGTCCCGCCAAGTCAAACCACAATCTATTGTGTCACTGGCACTTCCTGGCCACTCTATCATGGGTCGGCCTGGACACTGCGGAACGTTCGGAAGGGCTTCAATGCGCACGGGCTCAATCCATGGGGATTTATCCGTTCTGACTGTCAAGAGTTTCATCCTCTGGAATCGCGACAACGCCTGGGCTAGAATACCGCCCATGCTGCCCGACCTGTTCGATGAAGAGCAACCGGGGCGCCTGGCGCGCCGCCTGACAGGGATCTACACGCGCACCCTGCTCTGGTATTTCCTGGCCATGCTCCTCCTATGGGTGCTTGGCTTTGAGAGCATCTATGGCCATCCCACGCCGTTCTACGCGCTGTACTCCCCCGCCTTCGACACCCTTTTTGTGCCCGGGTTCGCGGGGGGGCTGATGGCGATCGCGTGGGCGGTGTTCACGCGGCGTTCATGGGCCGTTTTCGCGACAATCGGGGTGCTGATGCTGCTCCTGGCCGCCCTCACCCGCCCCAATCTTGAACAACTGCGGGCGCTGGGCTGGCACCTGCCCGCCCTTGCCCTCTTCGTGGCGGCCTTTGCCGTGTCCCGCCGCGGCGTGGGGATCCTCGATCCGTCGAACCTGTCCGCGCGCCGCTTCCTCGCCGCCGTGCTGGGATTCAGCTTCCTCTTCTGCTGCGCCGTGGCAATGCTCCGCCACGGCTTCACGGGGATCGCGCAGGCCTATCAGCGCGAGGCGTACGAGTACGTCGGCGACATCGGCAAGGCCCCGTCCATTCCGCAACTGTTCACGCGCTATCTCGCGATCATGCCCTATCTGTCGCTGCATGCGCGCGCGGCGCCGCCCGGCCCCATCGCGGTGCTGTGGCTCCTCTCGTACATCGTCGGGCGAAGCGCAATGGCGCTCTCGCTCGCCACAATCGCCGTGGGTGTTTCCGGCGTTGTTCCGCTCTACTACTGGGCGCGCGACCTCACGTCGGAACGCATCGCGCGCACCTGTTGCCTCGTGTACGTGCTGCTGCCGTCCATCGTCCTCTTCACCGCCACGTGCGCCGAAGCCCTCTTCCTGCCCTTCACGCTCGGAACCCTGTTCTGCTTCGACCGCGCTATTCGCCGCAACCACCCGGGCTACGCCGTGGCGGCGGGGGTGGGCTTTGCCTGCATGTCCCTGCTCAAGTTCACCCTGATCGGCGTCGGCGCATACTTCGCGTTCACGGGAATCTGGCTCCTGTGCCGCCGCGAAACCCGCATGAACGTTTTGCGCACCGCCGCGATCATGGGCGCATCCTGCCTCGCCGTGCACCTCGCGCTCCGCTGGACGACTGGTTTCGATGTCATCGCCTGCTTCCGCACCGCCAGGATACACTTCGACATGGATCAGGCGAAGCTCGATCAGGTTACGCCGCGCCTCGCCGCGTGGGTGTATCGATTCCTGAATCCCTTCTGCTGGTTCTACTTCGCCGGGATTCCCGTTTCGCTGCTCTTTCTGTGGCGCCTGCTTCGCCCCGAACCCCACACCCGGGCGCTGTTCATCGTGTTCGCACTCACGCTCTTCCTGCTCAATCTGCTCTATCTCGGGCGTGGAGAGGGCGAACGCTCCGCGCTCTACCTCTTCCCCTTCCTGGCCTTGCCCGCCGCCCACCTCCTCGACGAACTCTGCGCCCGGGCGCGATCCGCGGTCCCGATCGCGGCCACCCTCGCCTTTCTCGCCTTCCAGTGTTGGCTCACCGAGGCGTATTTCTACACGTACTGGTAGTGTTCCGCTTCAATGCAGTGCCTCCCCCGCGTACCGGTATTGGGGCGGATTCCGCCAACGCTTCACCCGCCCGCGAAGAAGGGGTTGTGGCGGCGCTCGACGGCGACAGTGCTTGAGGGGCCGTGGCCCGTGTGGAGTTCGTACGTATCGGGCAGGGTGAAGAGGTGTTGGCGGATGGCCTCGATCTGCTGATTGAAATCGGCGCGCGAGGCCGTGCCGCCGACAGACCCCGAGAAGAGGGCATCGCCGGTGAAGGCCATGCCGGGCAGGATGAGGCTGATGCCTTCGGGCGTGTGGCCGGGCGTGGAAACCACCTGTCCGGTGATGTGCCCGAATCGAATCGTCTCCCCGTGCCCGATGCGGGCCACCGCGCGCCCACCCGCGCGTCCACTGCCGCTATAGGCCTTCACGGGGAAGCGCTTCATGAGCGTGTCCAGGCCCCCGGTGTGATCGTAGTGGTCGTGGGTGATGAAGACTGTCGTGAGCTTCAGGCGGTGCATTTCGAGAAATTGCTCGAGTTGCGGTTCCCATTCGGCCACATCGACAAGCAGCGCTTCGCGCGTCTCGGGGCAGCCCACGATGAAAGCGTTGGC
>CAILVY010000383.1 GCA_903837785.1 Candidatus Hydrogenedentota bacterium | reverse complement strand
TTCGCGTACATCTTGCAGACAAGCCCCAGCTGTTTGAGGTTGTTCTGGCAGGATGAACGCCGTGCCGCTTCCCGCGCCCGCGCCAGTGCGGGCAGCAGAATCGCGGCAAGTATGCCGATGATGGCGATAACGACAAGCAACTCAATCAACGTAAATCCTCTCCGGTGCTTCATAACGCGGGTCCTCCTTTGTTTCTGAACAAGTCCGAAGCCGTCCCTTCCATCGGGATCGGGCTTTTACATAATTGTCAGAATACCGGGAGTCGGGCGTTCTGTCAAGCTTTTCTTAGTATTCTTACCTTATTCAAGCTAATATCAAAATTATCAGTTCCGAATCGCAGGAAGAAGGCCTCCATCGCGAATGTTAGGCAACATAAGTTTGACCTACAGCAGCAGGATGGCGCATGGTTACAAGAAGCAAGTTGGCAAGCGGGGAGCGGGAAATGGAGTTCGAACATCGGCGTATGCGGCGGGAATTCAATACGATCGCCTGCATGATTGAGATGTATTGCCGGGGCAAGCACGGAACCACGAAGACGTTATGCGCGGGGTGCACGGAGCTGCTCGAGTACGCCCGGCTGCGTTTGTACAAGTGTCCGTTTCAGGAGGGCAAGACTACCTGCCTGAACTGCAAGGTGCATTGTTACAAGCCGGCCATGCGCGAGCAGGCCCGGACGGTCATGCGCTATGCGGGACCACGCATGTTCTACACGCATCCCGTATACAGCCTGTACCACTTCCTGGACGGACGGAGAAAGGAACCGCTTCGCGCGGCGAAGAAGGGCGCGGAGGAGTAGTTCAGCGGAGCGGTGCGGGGCTGTTGTGCTCGTGGAGGATTTGCCAGGAATTCCCGGCTTTTGTGAACACGAACGTGGACCAGGAGAGCCGCGTAATCACCTCCTTCTTCTCCTTCGTGGTGGCTTCAAAACGCAACTGGACCGTCGCCCACGCCGAATCGCCGGTGACCCGGACCTCGAGTTTGTCGAGCGTGAACTTGCAGCTCGCAAAGTCCTTCTCCGCCTGCTTGCGGTACTTCTCGAATTCCGCAACCAGGGATTCGCGCTTGCGGTGGATCAGCCCTCCCCAGATGCAGACCGCGTCCGGGGCATAGATCTCGGGATTGATCTTGGCTGCGCCGGGCACCTGGGTGAACGCAAGCTGGGCCTCGATCACCGACTGAATGGCCGCCGAATCATCCACCGCCCACGCCGTCCCCGCCGCCAGGATCGCCAACAGCACACACGTTCCACTCCGCATTGCCCGTCTCCCTAGTCCATCTTTGCCTTCTGGCCTTTGGCCCCGTCCCACACCCCGCTCGAATTCAGATGATAGCGATACGCCTCACTCCCGGTCGTATCCGTCGGAATGTCCGTGTCCAGCGACATGGCCTCGGCGCGCGTTTCCACGCGCGCACTCTGATACAGGCGGTACGAGTACTCGATATAGCCGTAGAAGCCTTCCGAGCCGTCGGACGTCTTCCCCGCGGCGCTCGATTCGAGCGGGTAATAACTCTCGTAAACCTTTTTCTCTTTGTAGTACAGGCCGCGCAACCCGTTGTTCTGGAATTTCACGGTCCCCTGCCCCTGCGCCAGATTCATGCGCTTCATCTCGGAGGGACCGATGGGATCGAGTTGCTTGAAGACCTTCTCGGAATCCGTCACATAGCCTTCGGGACGCTTCTTAATGCCGAAATCCGTCAGGACCTTGTCCGCCACCTCGCCCGGACCTCGGACACAGCCCGACACGGCCACACAAACCAACAGCGCCATGAATCGCTTCACGTGATTCCTCCTTGCATTGCTTCAGCGCCCCGTGGGGTCGCCGAATGGCGGCAAAAGTATAGCATGTCCGGATTCGCCAAACCGACCTTGAAAAGGACACCCGAAGGGGGCCAACGATCGGGCGGGGCGCCGGCCGCCGTCCGGTCTCTGGAAACGGCAACACAGCGCCTTCTATAATCCCCCCGCGCGTTGCGCCCGGGGCGCGTGACGAGCGCAAGTTCCCGCCGCACACGCGCGGCGGGATCCCGATGGGTCGATCAAACCCGGCAGACATGCCCGTCTGCCTTCCGGAGCAGGCATCATGAAGGCTTTTTATTGTGTCGGCACGCACTGGGACCGCGAGTGGTACAAGCCATTTCAGGAATTCCGGATGTGGCTAGTGGAACTCATCGACGAACTGATGGACCTGATGGAGCGCGACCCGGCGTATGCCTCGTTCCATCTCGACGGCCAGACCGTTGTACTCGAAGATTACCTGGAGATCCGTCCGGAACGCCGGGAACGCCTGCTCGCCCTGCTCCAGGACCGCCGGCTGCTGGCGGGCCCGTGGTACAACCTCCCGGACGAATGGCTGATTTCCGGTGAGAGCTTCATCCGCAACCTGATGCGCGGGCTACGCCTCTGCCGGGAACTGGGCGTACCGCCCCTGGATTTCGCGTACACGCCGGATCAGTTCGGCCACATTGCCGCGCTGCCGATGATCATGCAGGGCTTCGGCCTGTCGGCGGGCATCTGCTGGCGCGGCACGCAGGACGAGCATTACCCCGGGCATTTCACCTGGGTGGGGCCGGACGGCAGCCGCCTCGCCTATCACAAACTCATCGACAAGGGGAGCTATGGCCCCTTTGACTTTGCCGTGCGCACGCCGCTCAAACGCGACGGACTCTCGGAGGAGAACCTCGCCAAGTATTTCGCCCCGTATTTCAAAGAAGAGGCGGAACGAACTTCGCTCGACGTTGTGCTCATGCTGGATGCCATCGATCACCAGCGGCCGGACCCGGAGATGCCGCGCCTGCTCGACGCACTGCGAAAGCAGTATCCGGACATCGAATTCGTCTGGGCGAGCCTCGAAGAATACGGGCGCGAATTGGCGAAACACGTGGACGAGCTTCCCGAACGACGTGGCGAATTGCGCGAACCCGTTCGCGACGCCCATCGCGTCGGACAGTACCTCATCGTGCACACGATCTCCTCGCGCTATCCCGTGAAACAGCGCAACGGACAGTGCCAGGCGCTGCTCGAGAACTGGGCCGAGCCGTATGCGCTCTTTCACCGCATGGCGGGCGGCGCGCCCGTGCCCGGCTACCTCGACAAGGCCTGGCAGTACCTTCTGCGCAATCATCCGCACGACTCCATCTGCGGGTGCAGCGTGGACCAGGTGCATCGCGACATGATGTACCGCTTCAATCAGGCGGAACTGCTCGGCGACGGGATCGCGCGGCGCGCCATGGCGTTCCTGGGCAAGGCGGCGGACGCCGGAGAGGCCTGGCAGAACGTCGTCGTGCACAATCCCCTCCCCTTCGCGCGCACGGGCGTCTTTGACCTCGCCCTCGAATTCCCCGCGGACTACCCGAAGAAGTTCATCGACGGACTGGCCACGAGCCAGTTGATCAACAAGTTCCACCTCGTGAAATCGGACGGCGCACGGATCCCGTGGCAATTCCGCGCCATCGAGCGCAACCAGCCCACCCGCCGCATCAACGAACTCGGCCGGGTGCCCTTCGGCAACGCGGACCTTTGCCACGTCGCCGTCGAACTCGACCTGCCACCTTGCGGCTACACGAGTTTCCGCGTAGAGCCCACGGACGACGGCACGCGCAATTTTGGCTCCCTGCTCACCGGGCCCATGAGCGCGTCCAACGGCCTGTTCAGCGTGTCCGTGCAGTCCGACGGGACCATATCGCTCTGTCACGAGGCCACCGGGCGCACCTTTTCAGGCTGGTTCACGTATGAGGATTGCGGCGACTGCGGCGATGGTTGGACGCGCGGGCAGCTCATCAACGACATCGTCTATCGCGGTCCGGGCGCCCGCGTAGCTGCGGCCATCGACGAAGACGGCCCGATTCGGACTGTGTTTCGCATCGAGCGCGAATTCTCCCTGCCACGGCAGATGTCCCTGCCCGCGTATACGCGCGAGAAGGACCGCGCCGTGCTGCGGATCACCGACTTCCTCTATATCGAGAAGGGCGCGCCCTCCCTGCGGGTGCGGACAGTGATCGACAATACCGTCTGCGATCACCGCTTCAGGGTCCTTTTCCCCACCGGCATGGATTCGGACCGCTCCTTTGCGGAAACGCCCTTCGCCGTCGTTGAGCGTGATATCAAGGTCCCCGGGGAAAGCGGTTACTGGCAGGAGCGAATCAATCCCGAGAAGGCCTTCAGTAACTTCTTTGGTATCCAGGATGAACAAGGCGGCCTTGCGGTGCTCTCGCCTTGGGGACTGCACGAATACGAAGTGCTCCAGACGCCCGAGCGCAGCCTCGCCCTTACCCTCTTCCGGGCCACGCGGCAGACGGTTGGCACCGCCGGCGAGCCCGACGGGCAACTGCTCCAGGAGTTGACGTTCGAGTATCAGCTATGGCCCTTTGCCGGAACGCTCGATGCCGCCGAAGCACACCGGCTCGTGTCGGCGCAACAGGCGGGCGTGCGCATGCATTTCGCGGCGGAAGCCCCGGCTTCGCGGTCTTTCCTGCGCCTGGAACCGGGCAACGCTGTCGTGACCGCCATCAAGGCCGCTGCAGATGTCGACGGCGCCGTCATCCGGCTCTGGAACCCTGCGGACACGCCCGCGAACGAGCGCATCTTCCTCGATGCCCCCGTGTTCGAGGCATCATTGTGCAACCTGAACGAAGAGCCCCTTCAAGCGGTTTCGAGGGAACCCGGCCAAGCCATCCCCGTTACGGTTCCCCCGCGCGGCCTCGCCACGTTGATGCTGCGTTTCTGATAGGCCTCCGCGGGGGCATGAACGGCCTGATCCCCTACTCCGACAAGCGTTCCAGGGCTTCCCGGCCGCTCATCCCGGGCTGGATGCCGTAGGCGGCGGCCCGGTCCGTAACGTCGACAATCGTCGCCGCCAGCAGTTCGTCTACGCTCTTCAAGGGCTTCTCACGGGTGCCGCGGGCGATGGCGATGGCTGCCCCTGCCCGGTTCATGACCTCCTTGTCGATCACCCCGCAGGCGACCAGCCCCCGGTCCGTGACAATCATGACGAACTGTGAATCGGCCCAGGCGACCTCCAACCCCATGGCGGGCGTAGCCTTGGCAAGAACCGGGGTGACCTGGATCGGCATGGTGTCTTCTCCTCCACATCGCTTCGATTGGCCCAGGAACAGCGTCTGCTGGACGTTTTCCAGCTTCCCGCATTCTATCATCCGCCGGCCCAGGAATGGATCGATTTGACAGATTCACCCGAACCTGCTACATTTCTGGTTGGCAAAAGCCGAAAACCCGGCTTATTCCAGAGACTAAGAATCGCGAAGGAAGCACATGAAGAACAAGGTCTTTACTACGGGCGAAGTGGCGGGTATCTGCGGTGTGTCGGCGGATACGGTGTCGCGCTGGTTTGACTTGGGTCAGATCGATGGTTATCGACTAGGGCCAGGGGGCGATCGCCGGATTCCCTACGAGAGTCTGCGCAAGTTCATGCTCAGTCACGGGATTCCCCTGGAACGTCTTGAGGAAAGCGAACATCGGGTGCTCGTGGTCGATGACGATCCCTACTATCTCGACATTATCCCCTCAGTGCTTTCACACGAAGGCGATTTCACCGTCTTTACGGCGTCCAACGGGTTTGACGCCGGCTCGATTGTGGTCGAGCACAACCCGCAAGTCGTCATCTTGGACATCCACCTTTCGGATATTGACGGACGTGCGGTGTGTGAGCGCATCAAGGGACGCGCCGAAACGCGCAATACCCGCATTCTCGGCATTTCCGGTTTCATTGAAGACGATGAGGTGAAAGAACTGGGTGACTACGGCTTCGACGACTTCCTGAAGAAGCCCTTCAAGGTGGAAGAGTTGGCGGAGCGGGTCCGTTACCTCATTGAGATGCCGAATTCGAAGCTGGTTCGTCCGAAGCGCGGCATGATGTAGCACGGCTTCTCGAACGCGTGAAGGTTGATAGGAACAGTATTGCGAGCTTCCCCACGGCCGTGGACGAAGCTCGCAATACTTGCCTTTAAGGGGTCCCTGCTATTCGTTCTGGAATTCGCGTTCGGGCGGGATCAAGGGTTCGAGTCCGTCCAACGTGATTGGCGCGGGCAAGCCGCCGCTGTGGGCGGTCCAGAAGGCGGTCCATTCATCGACTGAGCGCGGCTTGGGATCGCCCATCTCCGCCTTCCAGAGGGCTTCGAGCGATTCCCGGCTGGCATTTCCGACCCGCATGTCGGGATGCTTCAGTGACTCGATCAAGGCGGGGGTCGCCTCTTTGGCGCCGGCATTCGCCATCGAGTAGGCAGCCATGATGCGCACTTCGAGGGAACCGTCCACCAGCCCCTGGGCAATCAGTTTCACGTCTTCGGGATTGCGTTCAAGGCCCAGGCACTCGACGGCCTTCCGGCGCACCTCAAAATACGGGTGCTTGGCGCTATCGCGCAGGGTGGGAAGCGAGCGCTTCGGATCCAGGCGAAAGAGGATATCGAGCGCAATTGGCGCCATGAGCTGCGACATGTCGCGATAGGCGAATGCGAGATAGCGGAAGACATCCATTTCCTTCTGGAGGGTGGTGAGCTTGTTGCGCACGTCGAGGATCTGGCTGTCTTCGGCGCCGACCAGTTGTGCGATAAGCTGATCCACAGTGGCACGCTGATCGGCGTTGAGCCCGGTCTGTTCCGTCAGTTCCTTGTCCTTCTCCGCCCATCGCGCCTTCACTTCGTCCAGATTCAGCGCGCCGGTGCGGTCATTCTTCTCGATGGCGGTCACGTCGGACTTCTGATAGATGAGCACGTGTCCGCCGGCGTTGACGGAGTAATTGCCGTCCGGCATCTCCGTGACCACCGCGTCAAAACTCACCCCCGTGTTCAGGGTCAGTGTATCGGCGGCGGCCACGCCTGCCATCAGCGCCATGGCCAGCACTCCCATCCTG
Source organism: Candidatus Hydrogenedentota bacterium (assembly GCA_903837785.1). GTDB lineage: Bacteria > Hydrogenedentota > Hydrogenedentia > Hydrogenedentales > CAILVY01 > CAILVY01. The sequence continues at coordinate 16,185 of CAILVY010000383.1, read as the reverse complement.
AGCTTGGTCATCATCGATTCACTCCTTCCGCTTCGCGTCACGCGGGGCTGCTGGGGGCGGCAAAGTAGAATGCCGACCGGCTGAAAGTGACCCGGCTCGTGTCCCGCACTTCGAGGAAGCGCTCGACACGCGGGTCGTACTGCAGCGTCAGCCCCACTGTGCTGCCGTTTCCGGGAACAAACACGCCCAAGTCCGCCGCCAAGAGGCCGCCCCGGATGTTCATGGAGCCGTTCGTGTTGGACTTGTGGCGGGTCTTGCTGCGCACGATGCACCAGATCGAGTTGTTGCTGTAGAGCAGGCCGTCGAACTTGAAGGGGCGTCCGGCGGTGGGCCGGGTCTGTTCGTCGTTCCACCACATGTTGCGCAGCGTGCTCTCCGACATCCAGTTGCCGCTCGGGCTGCAATACTGATACGTGGCCCGGGTCAGAATGCTCAGGGGATAGCCCTTTTGCGTGAGGTAGTCGCTGAGCTTCTTCACGCCGGTGCGGGTGTAGCGCACCGCGTGCTCTTCCGTGGAATCGAAGACGTAGATGTTGTTCGGCTGGCTCTCGCGGAGGCCGTAGAAACGGGGCTTGTAGTTTACGTCGGCCAGGGCCTTCGTCAACTCAAGGTTGTTGAACAACATCAATTCGGACGTGGTGAAACTGTATTGCTGACCCTCCCGGCCGGTGGTGGTTTGGCCGGAATCCACGGACCACGTGTCGAAGTATCCCCAGTGAAGCGTCTCGGTCTTGCTGCTCAGCGTGACGCTGTTCGTCTTGTTGCGGTCGCGCGCGCTGATGCTGTATTGGCTCCAGTCGGGGAACTGATCGTTGTTCAAGGCACTGTGGTTGACGCCGCGGACGGTTGTGTAATCCCCCATGATGATGCTGCCGCCCGCCACCAGCGCGAACGCGTTCTCTTTTCCGCTCACATCCCTGCCGAACTCGCCCGGCGCATCCTTGTACGTGACGTCGCCCACGACATAGGCGTTGCCGCGCACCAGCAACTGGCCGTAGCCGCGGATCGGCCCCTTGATGACGACATCGCCGTCCACGGCGACCGTCCGGTCGATCATAATCGGGTCGTCATCCGTGCCAACCAGAATCAGGTTGCCGTCGTAGGTGCCGTCCGCCGTCAGATTGTCCAGGGCGCCATTTGACGTCGTCGGCAGATCCGTCCCCGAGTAGACGCTGCCCGAGGGCACACCAAAGGCCACGCCCGACTTGATTGAACCGCCCGGAGGCGCCTCGGGACCGTACTGGAAGTCGATGCTGCCATTGGCGCTGTTGACGATCACCTGGAACTCGTTATCGTCGACCACACGATTGCTGTTCTCATCGGGATAGGGGGCGGGGAAGGTTTTCGGCAAGGCCCCATCGGTTTGTTGATCAGGGTCGTCGGGGTAGTTCAGATAGAGATTTGCGAATGGATTCAGCTCATTTTGGGCGTTTTTTGTCGCGTTGGCGAGGGATACCTGCTGCATTTGCCCGCTCGAGTTCTGGGTAATCTTGCCGTTGTCCGTCCGGAAATTGTAGGCCTTCAGGGTGGAGGCGGCGAGATTGGAGGCGGTGTAGGTCACCCGGTTCTCGTCGTAGACGTTGCCCCGGGTGAACATGGTTCCGGCCGTGTTGGAGCAGGCCTCGGTCTTGCGCACGAGCATGGATTCGAGGGCGGCAACCTTGACGCGGTCGAAGGTACCGTACTTGGCCGGAGAGGTATTTCGGTCCAGCTCACCGGAGTGAATCTCGGCGTGGCAGAGGATGCAACTGATGTTGTTGGCGAGGATGGCAAATTGCGTGCCCGGCCATTCGGAGCCGCCGATTTCAATGACCTGGACGGCGGTCTTCGTCTTGCCTTGCATGCTGGCGATGGCGGTGACCGTCAGCACCGACTGGGATACGCGGTCATAACGCCCCACGAACACGTTCTGAATCGTGGCGATTACCCGTTGGGTCACCGGGTCTTTCAGCTCCTTGGGCAGCCCCGGCAGGGGCCAACCGCGGTGATCGTAGGAGGTTGGGTAGCGGTCAAAAGTGGAGTCTCCGTTGCCCGCCTCCTCGGCATCCCGGATGCCGTTGAAATTGACGTCTTCATTCTTGGGAATTTGGAGCACATTATCGAGGTAAAAGCGGAACGACGCCCAGTTGCCCGTCGTGTTGCCGTTGCCCACGAGGTAATCGCTCCAGAGCATCTTCACGGCCATGTCGACGCCCCCTTGGGCGGCCTGTTCGAGCACGGCCATATCATGCGCATTGTCCGAGTTCTTCATGGCGCTGTGCACGTGGGTCATCACGATGCCCAGGGCGCCCAGAATCACAATGATGGCAATCAGGACGAACAACAGCGCCATCCCGTGCCGTGTATTGCGTTGTCTGCTCATAGGCCCTCCTTTCCTAGCGGAGCCTTAGTTCTGCAGGTCGATGACGCCCTGCAGACGTTCCCGGCACAGTTTCTTGTGCGCCGGTCCGTACATCTTGGTGGCCTCCAGGGTCACCTGCAGCGACGTCATGTTGTCGTCTCGGCTGTTCTGGTTCTTCAGCAGCACAAAAGTCGCCTGGCTGAGGTCATTGGCCGCGCCGAGCGCGGTGGTCTGCCCGTTCTGGGTTCGAATCAGCCGCCGGTTCAGCACCCGGTCATGGTTCTGGTCCTCGCCCGGGTCCAGCACGGCGTTCACGGTTCCGCCGCTGGCGCCGTCCTCGTTCTGAAAGGCGATTGTGATGGCGGAGGACGAGCGGATGAAATTCGCATCGCCGGTCGGCACCGGCAGGTAGAACACGAGGCTCGTGCCCCCTGTGCCCACCGCGATGGCCTGGGCGCCTGCGGGCGCCACCGGCGGCACGGGATTCACCGTCCGTTGCGTGTACGCTTCGCGCACGTCGGCGGTCAGTGCGGTGAGCGTGTCGCGCAGGCAGGCCTGCACCTCATCTTTCGTCTTGGCAAGTTCGGCCGAGTCCGTGGAGGCCTTCAGCACGTAGTAGCCGAGCATGGAGACGATCAGCATCACGGACATGGACATCATCAGTTCGAGCAGCGTGAATCCTTGTTTTCGCATGGCAGTGGCCTCCTAGCGGTCCGCGAGGACAGTGGCCACCTGGGCCTGCATGGGGCGGCCCGCCATGTCGGTCCAGGTGGAGATGACTTGTACCTCGAGGGGCGAGTCCGCCGCCGTGGGTGCCGCCCCCGCCATGTTCAGGCAACGGACGCTCAGCGTCTGGCCCCGGAGCCCGCCCTGCGAAGGATTCGTCAGATAGGCGGACCAGTGCTCCGTGTTCCCCTGCTCGATCCAGGCGAGCAGGCCTGCCCGGTCCACCGCGTCGGCCTGTGTGATGAATTCGGCGCGCTTTTCCCGGATGGCTCCCAGGACGCTCCGGCAGGACTGTAATGCTTCCATCCGCTGCTGTTGCGCGTCCATGGACGAGTAGAAAGCGGTTAATGAGGTGGCGGTGACTCCCACCACGACCGCAAAGATGCCCACGGCCAGCATGACCTCAAGAAGGGCCATGCCCCGCGGGGAAGGATATGGTTTCCCGGCCATAACAATACCTCCACGCTAAGCTTGACGAGGCGGAGTTTGGCGGGAAACACGGGCATTAGGACAAGTGCTTCCCGGCGTCTCACACACCCGTGCGGCGATTATAGCGGCTTTCCGTGAAATACACCAGAAGCATGTTGGACATCCCTCCGGCGCATTCACCCGCTGCTCTCGTCACGGGCTGGCTCGCCCTTCTACCCCAGGTGCAGCCAGGCAAGGCCATGCGTGACTACATCCAAATCCTATTTTGCCATGGAAGTTTCGAAATTGCCAAATGAAAAAGCGCAGTGCCTTGGACGCGGCCCCCGGGAGCCGATATACTCCCTCTGTTATACGGAGCCGCTTCACATGCCCAAACGCCTGAACATCTGCCTCGTGTGCTCGCACGGCGGACATCTCAATGAGTTGCGGCAATTGGAGCCGGCTTTCGAAGGTCATGCGCGTTTTTACTTCTCCTACGATGCCGATACGACCCGGCGCCTGCCGCAGGCCTATCTGGTGCCGAACATGGCGCGGAATCCTCTCGAGTTCCTGAAGAACCTCTTTCGAGCCGCGCGGGTCTTCCGCAAGGAGCGGCCGGATCTCATGATTTCAACCGGCGCCGAGATTGCCCTGCCGGTCCTCTGCATCGCGAAACTCTTCCGTGTCCCCTGTCTCTACGTGGAATGCGGGGCGCAGGTCCTGCATCCCTCGTTCACGGGCCGGATCATGCATTGGCTGGCGGATGAGTTTTACGTGCAGTGGCCGGAATTGCTGCGCGCGTACGGAAAGCGTGCCCGCTTCGAAGGAAGCCTCATCGATGCGGAGCCCGGCGGCCCGGCGGCGGAGGCCCCGCTTCCAGCCGGGGAATTCATCTATGTGACTGTCGGCACGATGTTCCTGGATTTCCCGCGCCTGATACGCAGGATGGACGAGATTGCCGCCCGCACCGGCGAACGCGTGATCATCCAGTCCGGATTGTCCAAGACCCTCCCCGCGCATGCCGAACACTTCGACTTCAAGTCCCCGGAAGAAACCCTTGCGATGCAGCGGCGCGCCCGGCTTATTGTCTGCCACGCGGGCATCGGCGCCGTGCGCGATGCGCTGGAAGTGCGGCGGCCTTTTATTGTGGTGCCGCGACTGAAACGCTTCGGAGAGCACATGAACGATCATCAACTCGATTTGGCCCACGCCGTCGCGGAGCGGGGTTGGGCGCGCGTGGTCACGGACGTGGAAGAACTGGATGCGGCCTGTGCAGCGCCGCTGCCGGCCCCGGCCGCCTATCGTCCTGCGAATGAGCGCCTCATCGCCGCGGTGCGGCGCCTGGTGGATCGCGTGGCCTCCGGGGAGGCGCGGTAATGGACATCAGTATCGTCATCCCCGCCTATAACGCTGCGCAGACGCTGAAGCCGTGTCTCGACGCCTGCCTGCGCCAGCGCGTGCCGGCGCGCGAGATCATTGTGGTGGACGATGGATCGAGCGACGCCACTGCCGCGATTGCGGAATCGCTCCCCGGGATTCGTTGCATCCGACAGGAGAACCGGGGCCCCGCGGCCGCACGCAATCGCGGGGCACGCGACGCCGTGGGAGAAATCCTGGTTTTCACGGATGCGGACTGCGTTCCCCACGAAGACTGGCTTGAACAGCTTGTCTCTGCGTTTGCGGAAGGCGTGGTGGGCGTGGGCGGGACCTATGGCATGGCCAATCCCGGCACGCTGCTTGCCCGCCTGGTGCATGAAGAGATCCTGTGCCGTCACGGCTGCTTCGAATTGGAGGTGGATTTCCTCGGCTCCTTTAACGTAGCGTATCGAAAGGAGGCTTTTGACGCAGTGGGTGGCTTTGACGAGAGCTTTCGGATGGCCTCTGCGGAGGACAACGATCTGGCGTACCGCCTGCAGGATGCGGGCGGGCGACTGCACTTTGTTCCCGAGGCCGTGGTGGACCACTTCCATCCTGATCGCCTGCTTCCCTATCTGCGCACGCAAATGGGCCACGGCTACTGGCGCGTAAAGCTCTACCGGAAACATCCGGGCAGGGCATCCGGGGATCAGTATGCGGGACGCCGCGAACTGCTGGCCCCGGCGCTCGCGTTGGCCGTGTTGATCTCTGTGGTGGCGTTCCCCTTCCTTCCCGGCTATCTTGCCTTCGCCGTGCTTTTTGTCGGGGCATGGGCTGTGCTGTTGTACCCGCAGTCTCCGGCCGCCTTGCGGGCCCGGCTCCCCATTGTCGCGAAGTTCTATTTTGGCTGCGTGCGTTTCCTGCGCGACGTGGCGCGCGGCGTCGGAATGCTGCATGGTGTTTGGGCGTTCGTGCTTCGGAGGAGGGCGTGATGTCCCGGGTGCTGGTGATCATTCCCGCGTATAACGAGGCGGCCACCATCGCATCCGTGGTGGCGCAACTCCGGGCACACGCCCCGGAATGTGACATTACCGTGGTGAATGACGGCTCCACCGATGCGACCGCGGAGATCGTGCGGGGGCTCGAGGGCGTGGTGCTGCTGCACCTGCCCTTCAATCTCGGCATTGGCGGCGCGATGCAGACGGGCTATCTCTATGCCGAGCGCAACGGCTACGACATTGCAGTGCAATGCGACGCTGACGGCCAGCATCCGGTCGACCGCGTGCGGGATCTCGTGCGCCGGGTCGAAGACGGCACGGCGGATCTGATCATCGGTTCGCGCTACGTGGCCGATTCGGATTACACGCCCTCGTTCTCGCGGCGCGTGGGCAAGTCGCTCTTGTCGCGCTGGCTGAGCGTGCTCGTGGGCGGCGGCATTACCGACACCACCAGCGGGTTCCGCGCGATGAACCGGCGGGCCATCCGTGTTGTCGCGGGCACGTATCCCGAGGACTACCCTGAGCCGGAAGTGCTGGTTATCCTTCATAAGCACGGGTTGAAGGCCGCGGAAATCCCCGTGAGCATGCTCCCGCGCCAGGGCGGCGCCACCTCGATCCGCCCGCCGCGCGCCGTGTACTACATGATCAAGGTCAGCCTGGCCATGTTTATCGACCTGTTTCGGAAGTATGCGCCCATGAAGGGAGCCTCGTGACTATGGAACCCAACGGCATCGGCCAGCATGGATTCTATGCGCTCCACCGGGGCGGACTGCTTGTGCTCAGCCTGGCGCTGGTGCTCCTGGTGCTGGAGCTGGTTCGCCGCGGCCATCTGAAGGAACGCTACGCCCTGCTCTGGCTCGCCGTTTCTGTCTTCGGCCTGCTGGTCGGGCTCTTCCCGGGGATTATCGTGCGCATCGCCGGGATCCTCGAATTCCAGTATCTCACGGTCGTCTCCTTCTTCGCATTCATGTTTCTGCTGCTGCTGGTCCTGGCATTCACCGTGGTCATTTCGCGTTTATCCGAACGGAGCCGGCGTCTCGCGCAAGAAGTGGCGCTGCTGTCGCGCCGCATCGACGAGATGGAGCGCCGCCATGAGTGAAACGCGGCCTCCGGCCCCTCGTGATCGATTGGCGCGGGCAGTATTGGGCCTGTGGATCTTCGGCGTGGCCATCTTCTATTTCGTGCGGTTTACGTTCGAATTCTTGCGCGCGAATCAGGCGGCGGTGGAGTCCTTGTGGCGGGGCGCCTCCCAATGAGTTCAAGAAGGGAGCGTGACGCATGAAACGCGCGGTGCGCATGGCGCTCTCCCTTCAGGACGAGCCCTTCTTCCAGTCCATGAGCGCTCCGGTGATGGGCAAGGTCGAGGCGTTCATCTATCATCGCACGTATGAAGAGCGGCAAATCGTCTATTTCCCCGACGATCCCTGCGACTATGTCTACTGGGTTCGCGAGGGGCGGATCAAGGTTACGCGCGTCTCTCCGGACCGCCGCGAATTGACCTTTCGCCATGTGCTCCCGGGCGACATGCTCGGCGAGGAATGCCTCGCCGCGCGCCGACGCCGGGACGACTACGCCGAGGCCCTCGAGTCGACCACGCTCTGCCTGATGCGCGCGGAGGACTTTCAGCGGCTGGTGGCCGAGGAGGCCGAGCTGGCCCGCGCGGTGGCCATCTGCCTGGCGCAGCGTGTCATGGACGTGGAAGAAGTTCTGGCCGAGACAGTGTTCAATACTGTGCGCGGACGCATCGCGGCAGGGTTGCTGCGTTTGCATAAGCGGCGAAATGCCACAGGCAAGGTGGTGCTGCGGCTCACGCATCAGGAACTGGCGAATCTTATTGGCTCGACCCGTGAAACGACCACCGCGGTCCTGCACGGCCTCCGGGAAGAAGGCATCATCGAGATTGCGAATCGCCGCCTGACAGTCCTTGACCCCGTCGCGCTGGAACACGCCGCCCGAACGGGTTGAGGATTAACCCTCTTCCGAAGGGAATGGTATAATAGCCCCTGGGTGTAGCCGTGGGGACTGCGGAAGCGAGAAAGGCCCCGTGTGCGGCGCGGCCTCGCGGGCAAACAGGAGGACGCCATGAAGAATGTATTGACCGTCGTGCTCGCGGGAGGCGCCGGAGAACGCCTGCATCCGCTGACCCGGCAACGGGCCAAGCCGGCGGTGCCTTTCGGCGGAATGTACCGCATCATCGATTTCACCCTTTCGAACTGCATCAACTCCCATTGCCGCCGCATTCAAGTGCTGGTCCAATACAAGTCCAATTCCCTGGCGCGGCACATCCGCCAGGCCTGGAACATCATGCACCACGAATTGGGCGAGTTCATCGACATTATCCCGCCGCAAATGCGCGTGAGCGACAACTGGTATCTCGGCACTGCGGACGCCATCTATCAGAACCTGTATTCCATTGCGCAGGAAGACCCCAAGCAGGTGCTGATCCTCTCGGGCGACCACATCTACAAGATGGACTACATGAAGATGCTGCGCTTCCACCGGCAGGCCGGCGCGGATCTCACCATCGCGGCCATTGAAGTGCCGCGGGCCGAGGCGTCGCGCTTCGGCATCCTCGAGATCGACACCGACTGCCGCGTCATCGGCTTCAAAGAGAAGCCGCAGGATCCCAAGCCGGTCCCGCACAACCCCGAGACCGCCCTCGCGTCCATGGGCGTCTATGTCTTCAACGTGGACGTGCTCAAGCGCGCCGTCATCGAGGACGCCGAACGCGAGAAGACCTCGCACGATTTCGGGAAGGACGTGATTCCCCGCCTCGTGGAATCCAACCGGGTCTATGCGCACTTCTTTGAGGATCAGAACAAGAAGGACACCCCCTACTGGCGCGATGTGGGGACCATCGACAGTTACTGGGAAGCCAACATGGACCTGGTTTCGGTCGATCCGCAGTTCAACCTGTATGACGAGGACTGGCCCCTCCGCACCAATCTGCCCATGGCCCCGCCGGCCAAGTTCGTCTTCGCCGACATCGGCAAGCGCTTCGGGGTGGCCACGGACTCCATCGTCAGTCCGGGCTGCATCATCAGCGGCGGCATGGTTAACCGATGCGTGCTCTCCTCGTACGTCCGCATCAACAGCTACTCCTACGTCGAGGACTCGATCCTGATGGAAGGCGTCAGCGTGGGGCGGCACTCGCGCATCCGCCGCGCCATCATCGAGAAGAAAGTGATGTTGCCGGACCATACAGTGATCGGCTACGACCTCGAGGAAGACGCCAAGCGCTACCGCGTGACGCCCTCGGGCATTGTCGTGGTCGAGTCGGCAAACGGCGGTTGACCGGGCCCCGCGGCCCAGAGGAAGGCAGGGATGAAGACAGCCTGGATAGTTGCGCTGTTGCTGTGCGCCGGGATGGCGCTTGCCGAGGAACTGCCCCAGGAACTGCAGCACCTGCAGCCCCTCCTTGAAAACGAGGCGCAGTTGACCGAGGCCATTCGCGCCTTTGACAAGGCCCAAACCGATTTGGCCAAGGCCGAGATAAAGGCCGCGGAAGAGGCCAAAGAAGCCGCGGTGGCGCAGTCCAAAATGGCGGCGGCCAAAGGCCGCTTCGACCTCGTGCGGAAGGCCTATGAGATCGGCCTGGGACGTTTTCCCAACAGTGCGCGGCTGCACAATTATCTGGGGGAACTGCTCTATGACTTTCTCGACGAGCAGAACGCCGCCGTGAAGGAATGGGAAACCGCACTTTCGCTGGATGCCAACCATGGCAACGCCCACAACAACCTGGGCCTGCACTTCTTCCACAACGGGGACTACCGCATGGGCCTGCATCACATGGATGAGGCCCTGCGCATCGATGCGAAGAATCCCGACTATCTCTACAACATGGCACAGCTCTATCTAGTCCACTGGCCGCAGATTCAGGATCTCCGGGGCTGGTCCGCCAAAAAGGTCTACCGCAAGGCCATGGACTATTCCCGGCTCGCCGCGAAATATCAGCCGAACGACTACGATCTGGTCGTGGACTATGCCGTGAATTTCTTCGCCGGCGAGCGTTGCGAGGTCAAGGTCAGCTGGAAGAAGGCTGCAAAGGCCTGGGAAGCCGCCCGTGCGCAGGCCCGCAACGATACGGAGCGCTTCTACACCTGGCTTAACGAGGCGCGGGTCTGGCTCCGTGCCGGCAACAAGGAGAAGGCGGCGCAGTGCCTGCGTCCGGCCCTGGCCATTCATCCCGAGAGCACTGTGGCGCAAGGGCTCCTGAAGAATATCGAAGACGAGTCCAAAGAGAAGAAGTAGTGGCGTGGCGCTTCCGGCGCCGCCCACGAGATAGGACATTCATGAGCGAAACGCCTGCAGCACCTGCGATCGCTGCCCCCGGCAGGAACGGGCGGGCGGCCCGGCTCTTGAAAAGCCACAAGGCCGGCATGCTCGTCCTGCTCGTACTGGTCTATTTCCTGCTCTACCTCTTCGCATGGCGCGGCATGCGTTTCTTTCTCGTCCCCTCGCGCTCTATGGAACCCACCCTCCTGCGCGAGGACTACCTCGTCACGCTGAGAGAACCGGAATACAAGCGCGGGGATATCGTCGTGATTTGGGATGCCCACACGGCGGAATACCTTGTGAAGCGCATCGCCGGCTTGCCCGGAGACCGGGTCGCTGTGCGCTTCGGCGCCCTCTTCCTCAATGGGGACTACGCCTCGGAGCCGTACATCGCCGAACCGATGCAATACCGGATTGAAACCCCCGTGCTTGTGCCGGAAGATCAAGTCTTCCTCCTCGGCGACAATCGCAACGACAGCGACGACAGTCACACCCACCGCGAATGCGACCCCATCAAGAACATCGTCGGGAAAGTCCGCTTCATCTACTACCCCTACGATCGCTGGGGGCCCGTCCCCTCCTATCCCCTCCAGACGGCGCATTAAATCTCTTTTCTGTCCGGGCATGCGAGGTGGCGTGATGCCAAGGATCGCCGCAGAGCATGCGTCCAGCCGGACAAAGCTCCCCGCTCCCATCACGTTTCTGTGGACCCTGATCAGCGCTGATCAGGCGCGGACGTCGATCTGATGGCCGGCGGAGGACGGGGCCGCCACGGCGTTGATGAGCTCCAGCGCCATTTCCCCCTGCATATTGAGGGCGTCCTTCTGCATCTTCAGGACACGAGCCTGGTACTCCATCGCCAGTTCGACGGACTTCGTGCTGCCCGAACCCTCAATTCCCGAGATCGCTGCCATGCATGCACCCTCCGTGGTGTTGTCGACTCGAACCGCCTAAGTGTACCCGAAAACCCCGGATCTGGCAAGGAATGCCTGCCCGGAAGCCTTTGCCCGTGTCGATTACGCGCCCCAACCCATCCAGTTGGCCGCGTGATAAACGGCGAAGGCCCCGAAATAGGCGAGCAGGGTCATGTAGCTGAAGGCCAGCGCGGGCCAGCGCCACTGCCCGGTTTCGCGGCGGATCGTGAAGATAGTGGCGGCGCACTGGCAGCAGAGCGCCATGAACACGATGACGGAGAGGGCCAGCGAAATCGTGAAGAGGGGGCGGCCGTCGGGGCGCTGCACGCTGCGCAGTTTCTCCGTCAACACCTGATAGTCGCCGGACTCATCCTCGGATTCCAGGTGAAAGAGGGTCCCCAGCGTCGAAATGAAGATCTCGCGGGCGGGCAGGGCGGCCATGACCGCCGTCGCAACGTGCCAATCCCACCCGAGAGGACGGAAGACCGGTTCGAGCGTACGCCCGGCACGGCCCAGCAGGCTCTCGCGGAGCTGCTCTCCCCCTTCCTCATGCGACAGGGCGCGCAGGGCAGCATCTCGTTCCGGGCCTTCGGGGGCCGTGGCCATCACCGCCGCCCGCTTCTCGTCGTACTTCCGGGCGACGTCCCCGGAGTGCGGGAAATAGGCCAGCGCCCACACGATCACGGACACGGAGAAGATGAGGGTTCCGGCGCGTCCCAGGAATTCGCGGCTCTCCTGATAGACCTTCTTCAGGACCGACTTTGCCTGTGGCATCTTGTACGAGGGCATCTCCAGGATGAACGGCGGCGTCTCGCCGCGCAGTACGGTCCGTTTCAGGGTCCAGGCGATGGGGCCAATCAGGACGATGCCCAGGACATACATGAGAAAGAGCGTCAGCCCCTGCAGTCCGATAAGCCCGCCCAGGATGTGGGTGTTTGGAATGAGAGCGGCAATCATCACCGTATAAATGAGCAGGCGCGCGGAGCAGCTCATCAGCGGCGCCACGAGAATCGTCGTGAAGCGGTCCCGGCGGTTATGGATGGTTCGCGTGGCCATGATGCCCGGCACGGCGCAGGCAAAACACGTCAGCATGGGGATGAACGACTGCCCGCTGAGGCCGCACCAGCTCATCAGCTTGTCCATGAGCAGGGCCGCCCGCGCCATGTAGCCGCAGTCTTCGAGAATAGCGATGAAGAGGCTCAACAGGATAATCTGCGGCAGGAACACGACCACGCTGCCCACGCCGGAAATGATGCCATCCACGACGAGGCTTTTCAGCATGCCGTCCGGCAAGGCCGCCCCCGCGATGCCGCCCAGCCAGCCCACCACCGCCTCGACGGCCTGCATGGCCGGCAATGCCCCCGCGAAGATCGCTTCGAAAATCCCGAGCATGACGCCCAGGAAACAGGCGGTCCCGAAGACGCGGTGGGTCAGGAAATTGTCGAGCCGGTCCGAGTGCGAATCCACCCGGGGCGACGGGGTGTGCACGCTCTTCTTCAGGGCGTCGTTCACCCAGGTGTAGCGGATGCTCGCCTCGACCGCGGCCAGCGAGGCGCCGGCCGCACTCCGGCCGCTTTGCAGGGCGTCTTCACGGAAGTCCTTGAGCACACGCGCGAAATCCTCGCCCATCACGTGCAGGAGCCGCTGTTCCGCATACCCGCCCTCGTCCACGAGTATCCGGAACGCTTCGAGGCGGGGCACGGAGCGGCCCAACGCCCCGCGTCGGCTCTCCAGTTCCCGGAGGAAGAAGCGCACGGCCTCGTCCTGCTCTTTGGGGAACGCGCAAACCGCCTTCGCCGCAGGCACCTTCCCGTGCATCATGGCCGTGAGCGCGTCGCGGAGCTTGCTGATTCCCAGCTCTTTGTGAGCGCAGATGGGCACCACGGGCACGCCCAGGGCCTGCGACAGCGCCTCAATATCGATGATGATCCCGCGCCGCGCGGCAATGTCCATCATGTTCAGCGCCACCACGAGCGGCTTCTCGAGTTCGAGCAACTGAGAAACGAAATAGAGATTGCGTTCAAGATTGGACGCGTCAACCACGGCCAGAAGCCCCTCGACCGGTTTCTCGAGGGCCTGTTGCCCCAGCAATACGTCCGCCACAATCATTTCGTCCGGAGACCGGGCCGCGAGGCTGTAGGAGCCCGGCATGTCGATGACTTCAATGACGTCGCCATTCACGGCCAGGGTGCCGTGGCGCCGTTCGACCGTGACCCCCGCGTAATTCCCCGTGCTCAGCGCAAGGCCGGTCAGCGCGTTGAAGACGGCCGTCTTCCCCACGTTCGGATTCCCAACCAGGGCCACCGCCAGATGCACGTGTTTAACTCTCCAGTTCCACCAGGGACGCTTCGGACTTGCGCAGCGCGAGGGTGAATCCGCGCACGTGAATAACCATCGGGTCGCCCATCGGCGCAAAGCGCAACACCTCCACCGGCGCGCCCGAACACACCCCCATCTCGAGCAGGCGCTGCTGCACCGCGCCCACGCCCCGCAGGGCCGAAACCACCGCCTTCTCCCCCGTCTTCAACTGATCCAGGGTTTTCGCGAGCCGGTGCAGGCCCGGCGCGGCATGCGCCTTCCCATCCTTCTTCTCCGATCTCGCTGCAGCACTGCGTGTCATCTTGGGTTACTCTTTAAACGAGGCCATGTGCTCGCGGACCTTCGCCGAGAGCGCGTCATCATTCAGCAAATACCGCATCAGCGCCAGCAGGCGCCGCCCCGTGTCCATGCTCATCAGGTGCTCCATCTTGCACGCGTCCGCAAAGGCCACGTCCCGCTCGGCGCCCAGCACCTGCTCGAAGAAGCGCGCCAGCGTCTCGAAATTCTGCTCCACGAGCCGCGTGATCCGCTTCCCCGCCTCCGTCAGCAACAGGAAGCGGTTCGGGTCCTCGCCCACCCAGCCGCGCTTCTTCAACTGGGCCAGCGCCATCGAGGCCGCCCCCCGCGACACCTCCAGCATCTCCGCCACGTCCGTCGTCCGCGCATACCCCAGATCCGCCCGAAGCCGGTCAATCGCCATCAGATAGTGCGCCATCGAATGGGACAGCGTGTTCCGGTCGAACTCCCTCCAATACGTGGCATCGTTCCGTTCCTGAACGCTCGCGCGGGGCATACACTTACCTCTTGTTTAGGAGCCTTAACACCTGTTCAGACCCTATTATGCCATGTTCAGCCCGCTAATCCAAATTCCCACGATTCGTATGTAAGAAGTTGCTCAGGTCTGGCAACCTTCTGATGCGAATTGTCCCCCCGCCCCCGACGCAATGACTTCGTATCTGGATTCAGGTTCAACAACTTACATCGTGTAGAACTCAACGGTACGATAATTGCTCGAAAATCAATGGGCGTGTCTAGTGGGGGAGCGAGTGTATCCGTCGAGCGGAGGAATTCCTGTTCGGCGCGGTGCCGCGCAGGGGGCAATGAGAACTCGTGGGGATGACCACGAAGGGGAAAGGGAGGGTGCGTAATGATGAAAAGGATTGTGTTTGCTTTGTTGCTCTTGGCCGGTCTTTTGTGCGTTCTTCCGGCGAGCGCGCTCGAGATTATCAGTGGCCAGTATATCGGATCCGGTGGCGCAACTGGCGAATCGCTGGCGGGCGACCGGTTCAGGTCGTTCGCGCCGACCGCTGGAGATGAGAACTATCTCGGTGTTCCGGGCCTCGGGACGGCGGCCAATCGTGTCGCACAGAACCTGAGTTGGATGACCGACCCCGGCAATCCCCTCACCAGTTTCGACTTCACTTTCCAGTATGATCAAGCCAATGACCGGCTTGTTTCGACCATTTTCGGTGGTACGATCTACTGGAACAACTGGTCGACCAGCTTGGCCTCCAGAGGAAAAACCACGGGCGCAGACGACCTCAATGCGTTTCAAATGAGCATCACGTTGAGAGACGCGAATTCCAACGTGTATCTCACCGACATGGTGCTTGACGGAACCGCATTGGGCAGTGGCAGTTTCTATGGGGTGATGGGTACAACTCAGAATTGGCTGGTGACGGGCTCAGACATGAACCTGACCGATGGTTTCACCATGACCGGAAGGCTCTGGCTGCAGGGGCCATTCGGTGCCAGCCAGGAGAACTCCGCTGTCAACTTGAGTGCCGGCTGGGATTCGCGGGGCGTCTATCCCGACGCCCCCGTTCCTGAACCCGCCACGGTGGGCCTGTTGGGGCTGGGCTTGCTGAGTATGGCGGCAACGCGTATCAGGAAGAGGAAGACTGCCTGACCTCGACGGAGAGATTCTGATAGTGATTTGGTCTGGACAGGGATGACCTCCCTGTCCAGGCTTTCTTCTCTCCGGTGTGGTTCCAATTGAAGCGTCAAGCACAGTGAACAGAATAGCGGGGTCAACAGAACGGCGTCTCTGAGGAGACCAGGCCAGGCTGTGGTGGCTCGGGCGAGTGGTGTTGGAGCGCGAAGAGTTTCATCGCGTTTGGGGTTTCTTATGAGCTTGCCGACTTCCTCGGCAATCTGGTCATACACGAGTTCCAGGGAGGCGGACCGAAGAAGAATCTCGCGCCGTTGCTGTTCTGTTCCTCGCATCGCCAGTCTTACCGCCGCAACGGCACCGGACAGAAATGCTCATTGTTCGCTTCTTCGCTCCAGGGGTCATCATCTCTCTGTGCAAGAAGACAGTTTGGTTCGGCGAGGCGAAATGAAGGCTCTTCCCCTCATTATCAAAGACGCCTCAACCGTGTGGGGCAGGCGGGCTGTGGGCTGCTTTACGCGGGGCTTCACCCCGCGCTATCTTGCCGTGTACTCAAAGGCGCCCATGTCATACCCCTGGCCCTGAGGCCGCGGGGTCCCCGCGAAGTCCGTGACCGGCGCGCCAACTGCCGTACCGGCGTCGATGCACGGCGATGCCGCCTGCAAGTGCAAGTCCCCGTTCGCCATATCGACGAAGCGCGGGTCGGCGGAAATGTTTCCGGTGCCCGTATGCCCTCCCTGCACGCAGGAGTATGTGATAACCCGCGTGGAACTGCCAGAACTGTAGAATTCTCGTCCCGACTCTCCAGCAGTGTCGGCCCAGAAGATGCAATTTGCCGCATTCAGCGCGGAGTACCGATTGTAGATTCCGCCGCCATAGTCCGCGGTGTTGCCTGACAGCGTGCAGTTCATCATCGTCGAGTCCGCGGTGTCATTGTATATTCCGCCGCCGAGTTCG
>CAILVY010000382.1 GCA_903837785.1 Candidatus Hydrogenedentota bacterium | reverse complement strand
GTAGACTTGGGCGTCCACGGGAATCGTGCTGACGAAGACCCCGCCCGCCAGGATGTAGATCCCCGCAATGATGGCGCCGCCGATCAGCAGGGCCAGGGGAATGTTTCGGCGCGCGTCCCGGATTTCCTCCCCCATCTCGGCCACCACCTGGAATCCAAGACACGTGCTGAAACACAGCAATATCGCCATCACGAATCCGCCCCAGCCCCCGGCGGGGCTCAGTCCCAGGTCGAGGCCTGCGCGGGCCGCGCCGCCCACGCCGTACATCGACAACACAAGGACGAAGAGGGCCACGAGGACAAGTTGAAGCCCCATCGCCAGCCGCAGCCCGAAGAGAAAGACCCCGTAGAAGACGAGCAGGATCAGCGCGGCCACCACGTGATTGGGAAAGGGCACCGGCAGAAAGGCCCGCACGTAGGCCGCCAGCGTCAACGACACCACGCAGGTCGAACATGCCCCCCCGAGGATCACCCAGCAGGAAGTGAGCACCCCCAGGAACGGCGAAAGCAGCCGGCTCCCGAAGAGGTAGCCCGCGCCCGCCCGGGGCAGGGCTGCGGCAAGCTGCACGAGCGGCAGGGTCCCGGTGACCGCGATGCCCACCGCCAGGACGTACGCGAGCCAGATCGCCGAGCCCGCCTGCGCCGCAATGTCGCGCACGAGGACGAAGATGCCCGCGCCCGCCGCACCGCCCACGACGAGCGCGATGCCGCCCACGAGCCCGATGCTCCGTTCCAGACGATTGGATTCCCTGGCCGATGTCTTCATGCTGCATTCCCTCTCCGTGCGGGCCTGATAATACGCGCCGGACCCGGAGCGGACAAGTCAGTGCTTCCCTATGGGGCTCGGACAGCTTTGACATGACCTCGGGGATGTGATAGCGTCTGCAGAAGAAGCTCGTGGAGCAGAGGAACCGCATGCGCGAACGGCTCAAGGACTGGCTCGGACGGCTCGCCTGGATGGCGTTGTCCGTGCCGATCTTCATCAAGATTCTCGGGATCGGTCTGCTGGTCACCATCCTCTTCGGAAGCGTCGTCTTCTTCCAGATCAAAGTGGGCATGTTCCGCACCCACTATCAAATCCATGGCGAAACGGCCCTGTCCCTCGCCCTGGCACTCGCTGGACGTCTCGAACCCGCCCTGAAGAGCGAGGACGATGCCGCGATGAACCAGGAAGTGAACGAGACGATGGGCGAGTTCCCGGACATCCGTTACATCGTGGTGCAGAATCCCGAGGGCAAAATTCTGTCCCATGGCTTCACGTTTCCACGGGAGGCTCCCTCGGATCTCATCCGGAACCGGGGGGACCTCTGTTCGTCCTGTCACTCCGCGCTCTCCCCGAAGGAACTTCCCTCGGACCTTCTCGAGGTGCCCGCCAAGACCCGGCTTTCCATGGGCCATCTCCGGGCGTACAGCCGCGACGAAGGCCTGATCCTCGAGGTCAGCGTCCCCATCGCCGACGGCAGCAAGGGGCTGGTCCGCCTCGGCGTCGGCGACCGCGTGATTACGCGCGAAATCGCCTCCATCACGTATTCTCTGCTTTGGAGCCTCACCCTTTGCGTAGCGGTCGGCCTTTCGCTGGCCCTTCTGCTGGCCTATATCCTCGTCAAGCCGATTCACACCCTGGTTCAGGCCACGAACCGCCTGCGGGAAAACGATTTCTCCGCCCGGGCCCGGGTCTTCGCCAAGGATGAGATCGGCCATCTGGCCGCCGTCTTCAACCAGATGGCCGAGGGTTTGGAACGCTATCAGCATACTGTCCGCGAGCAGGAAGCGGGACGGAGGTCGCTCATCGGCAAGATTGTCCAGGCCCAGGAGGACGAACGCAAGAGCGTGGCGCGGGAATTGCATGACCAGCTCGGCCAGATGCTTTCCAAGGTGCTGCTGAGCATCGACTCTTCCTGCGATTCCTGCCTGCATCGCAGCGGCCTCTGCGGGGAAATCCGAAGCGATATCCGCGCCATGATCGACGACGTCCGGAGACTGGCTTGGAACGTCCGCCCCTCCATTCTCGATGATTACGGTCTGGACCGCGCCTTGGCGCGGTATATCGACGAGACCCAGAAGCGGGTGGATTTCTCCATCGATTATCAATGCGCCTTCCCCCCTGACAAGGGCCGCCTGCCCAGCCAAATCGAGGTTACGCTCTATCGTATCGCCCAGGAGGCCATCACGAACATCATCCGGCATGCCGGCGCCACCCAGGCCAGTGTCATTCTCCTCTCGCACGATCGGGAGGTCACCCTCATCATCGAAGACAACGGCTGCGGCTTCGATTTGGCCAATGTCGAGCACGGCGGGCATCCCCCGCTGGGCATCATAGGAATGAAAGAGCGTGCGGAATTGGTTGGAGGAGAATTAGTAGTGGACTCGCAGCCTGGAAAGGGCGCGACCATTCATGTAAGAATACCCACAGAAACCGCCGAGATTAGCTTCAACCAACTGGTTATGAAAAAAGATGCCGATTCGGGTGCTCATAGCGGATGACCATGCCGTCTTCCGGAGCGGGCTTCGGGCCCTCCTCGAGAACGAGACGGATATCGAAGTAGTCGGGGAAACCGGCAACGGCCCGGAGACCTTGCAGGCCATAGAAGCCCTGAAGGTCGATGTCCTGCTGCTGGACATCAACATGCCGGGGCTGACGGGCAACCGCGTGGCCGAAGAAGCCCTGCGGCGCAAGCCCTCTCTTGCCGTGGTCGTTCTCACCATGCATGAGGATGAGTACTACCTGCAGGAACTGCTGCGCATTGGCGCCCGGGGCTATGTCCTCAAGAAGTCCACGGGAACCGAGGTCATGCATGCCGTGCGGGCCGCCTACCGCGGCGACAGCTACATCGATCCGGCGATGGCCAGTCTGGTCATCTCGCCGTATGTCGGCCGCAATCCCGCCCGAAAGCAAAGCCGGCTGAGCCTGCTCACCCAGCGGGAACAGGAAGTCCTGTGCCTGCTTGCCTATGGCCACACGAATGCGGAGGTGGCGGAGAAGCTGTGCATCTCGGACCGCACCGTGGAAACGCACCGGACCAACATCATGGGTAAACTGGGTCTCAAGAGCCGGGCCGAACTGGTCCGTTTCGCGATCGATAACGGCCTCCTCAAGATGGAATAGGTGCCGCCGCGGCGCCCGGCCGTACAATATTATCACCTTATTGTCCGTTTTCTCCGTGATTTCCCCGGAAGCACCTCCCGGAAGCTCCTCGTTTTTCACTGATGACAGCCCGGGAATCAACGGGTATACTCTTTCCAGCAAAAAACGCCCGATTTGGCTGGCGTACTGCCTGTGAGGATATACACCTTGGATAGACGGCAATTTCTCTGTGCCATGGGCAGCAGCGTCGCGGGCGCGGCCTTTGCCCAGAGCGCTCTCGCGGAATCCTCCGCGAACGCGGAAGACGGCTACGGAATGCTCGTGGACACCACGGAATGCATCGGTTGCCGCAAGTGTGAATGGGCTTGTGCCCAGGAAAACAAACTGAGCGACAAGCCTGTCGAGGCCTTCGAGGACCCCTCGGCCTTCGAGGAGCCGCGCCGGATGACCGCCGACGCCTATACGGTGGTCAACCGCTACGACATCCCGGATCAACCCGCACAGCACACTTTCGTCAAGGCGCAGTGCATGCACTGCCTTCGCCCGGCGTGCGTGTCTGCCTGCCTCGTGGGCGCGCTGAGGCGGCAGCCGAGCGGCCAGGTGACCTACGATGCCTGGAAATGCATGGGCTGCCGTTATTGCATGGTGGCCTGTCCGTTCCAGGTGCCCGCGTATCAATACGACAACGCGCTCACGCCCGTGGTGAGCAAGTGCAACTTCTGCTTCAACCGGGTGCAGAACGAAGGCAAGATGCCGGCCTGTGCCGACATGTGCCCGCCGATGTGCCTGACTTTTGCCAAGCGCAGCGAGCTGCTTCGCCTGGCGCATCAGAAGATAGAGGCGAATCCCGATCGTTATCTGGACCACGTCTACGGCGAACACGAGTTGGGCGGCACGGCCTGGATGTACCTCACCAGCCGCCCGGTCACGGAACTTGGACTGCTGGAGTTTGATGCCAAGGCCATTCCGGACCGCACGGAACCGATGCAGCATGCCATTTTCAAGATGGGTGTGCCGCCGATGCTGCTCTTCGGATTGCTCACTGTGGCCATGAAGACGTTTGAACACAAGGAGGAGGAATGAGTCACGCGGGACATCCCATCTCGGTTCGGCGCGGGCTGTTGACGCCGGGCGCGGCCGTGCTGGCCGGCCTGGCCCTTATCGGCTTGGGCGCCGCCGCTTACCGCTTCCTCTTCGGGATCGGCGCGGCCAGCAATCTGAGCAATCAGTACCCCTGGGGCATCTGGATCGGCATCGACGTGGCTTCGGGCGTGGCCCTGGCCGCGGGCGGATTCACCTCCGCCGCCGTCGCCCATATCTTTCATCAGCACAAGTACGAAGTCCTCGTCCGCCCGGCCCTCCTGACCGCGATGCTCGGCTATACCTTCGCCGTGCTGGGGCTGTTCGCGGATCTGGGGCGTTTCTATAATATCTGGCATCCGATGATTCCCATGATGTGGCAGGGCAACTCGGTGCTCTTCGAAGTGGCCATGTGCGTGATGGTTTATCTGAACATCCTGTACATCGAGTTCCTGCCAATCGTCTGTGAACGTTTCGCCGGCCGCGTAAGTCTGCCCGGGCCCCTGCGTGCCCTGAACCCGATGGTTGAACGCGCCCTGCGCATCGCCCAGGCCACCCTGGGCAAGATGATGTTCCTCTTCATCGTGGGGGGCGTCGTGCTTTCGTGCATGCATCAATCCTCGCTCGGCTCTCTGCTGCTGATCGCCCCCTACAAGGTGAATCCCTTGTGGTACACCCCCGTGATGCCCATGCTCTTCCTGCTGTCGGCATTTTCCGCGGGCTTTGCCATGGTGATTTTCGAGTCGCTGCTGTCCGCCTGGACCTTCCGGCTCGCGCCCGAAACCAAAGTCCTCGCTTCCTACAGCCGCTTTCTGGTGGTCTTCCTGGGCGTCTACCTCGTGGCCAAGGGAACCGATTTCGTGATCCGGGACGCCTACCACAGCCTCCTGGCTGGCGGCATCGCCCCCGTGATGTTCCTGGTCGAGATTTGCGCCGGCATCGTGCTGCCGCTGCTGCTGCTCGTCTCGCCCCGAGTGCGCGGCACGGCACTCGGCCTCTTCGCGGCGAGCGGGCTCGTCGTGGGCGGCGTGCTGCTGAACCGGGTGAACGTGTTCCTGGTGGCATTCCGTCCGCCCTACGCGCAGACGCCGTACTTCCCGAGCCTGGTGGAGTCGCTCATCACCCTCGGCCTGATTTCCGCGCTGGTGCTCACGTACCGGGTTTTTGTTACAATCTTTCCCATCCTGCCGGCCGGGGAATGTGTGCCGGCACGGGAATTGGCCGCGGAAGACATCCCCGCGGAAACGGAGCCCTATGCTGCGTAACGTTCTTCTGGTTATTTCCGTGATTTGCCTCAGCCTGTGGTGGGCTCACCGAGCGGCGGCGCAGAATGCCATGCCGCCGCCCTCGGAGACCGGGGGCGACTGTTCGCCCTGCCATTACACGAACACGCCCAGCATGGATGACCTTATCCCCGGACGGCGTTGTGCGCGGCCGCGCGAATCGGACCCGGTGGCCCCGAAGGGCGACAGTGCGCCCGATGTCGTCATCATGAATCAGCTTACGGACATCTACGTGCCGGTGGTCTTCCCCCACGGGCTTCATGCCAACATGGAGAACATGGGCGGCGGTTGTGTGGTCTGCCACCACCACGGCGAATCAGGCAAGATTGTATCCTGCCGTCACTGTCACAGCGCGGAGACGACCGCCGACAATCTGCGGCAGCCCGGGCTGAAGGGCGCGTATCACCGGCAGTGCCTCGCCTGCCACCGGGAATGGGGTCACAATACCGACTGCCAGCTCTGCCACGCGAAACGGACCCCGGGACAACCGGACCCGAAGATCGATCCCACGGACATTACCGGCCGGCTTCATCCGAACGTGAGCATTCCGGACAAGCGGATCTACCCCACGCCGGGATTGCCGGACGGGGTGATGGTCACTTTCCAGCACAAGGAGCACGTGGACTTGTTCGGCAAGCGCTGCGTGGACTGCCACCGGAAAGAGAATTGCAGCCGTTGCCATGACACGGTTGCCCCTCCCAAGCACATCCGGCAGAACACGCATGAGGATTGCGTGGGCTGCCACGATGTCGCCGCAGACTGCACGAAATGCCACATGAACGGCGAGTTGCCGCCCTTCGATCATGCGCGGCGCAGCAAGTTCGCCCTGAAGCCGTATCATCAGGGGCTGGCCTGCCAGAAATGCCATAAGGACAATGGAATTTTCACGGGGAACAAGACCGATTGCGCTTCGTGTCACGCCGCAGACTGGTTCCCGAGTTCCTTTGACCACGCCAAGACCGGCCTGACGCTGAACGAGGCGCACAAGGATACGGATTGTCTCGGCTGTCATCCGAACGGCCTGGGCAAAGAGCCCGACTGTTCGGTCTGTCACGACGACAAGAAGTTCCCGAAGGACGTGCCGGGCACCCTGGCTGCCGCGCCTGCCCCCGCCCCCGTGGCGGCAGCAGCGCCTGCGGCGGCACCCGCCCCTGCAACGGAAAACAAAGCTCCGGTGGCTGTCGCGGAGGCTGCGCCCGCGCCCGACAAGAAATAGCCCGGCCGGCATTCCTTCAAGAAAGTTTCGTATGGCGCCTTCCACGCGGGAGGCGCCATCTTCTTTCAACAGCCATACCCGCCCCCGTGCCATTGCGCGCACAGTATCCGCGGCGCATGGCGACGGGACAAAACGGGGATTCATCGCTTCCTGTTTTGTCCGGCTTGCGGGAAGCGATGATATAATCCTTGCGGGAGTCAGCAACGTGTCATCGCCTGGACTGCGAGGGGATCCTTCATCGTGATCGCAAAGAAGCCGGAAACGAGCCCGAACGATAAGACCATGCAGGAACTGCGCCAGCAATTGCGGGTGCTGCTTTCGTGGCGTGAGCAGGCGGAGCGCCTCAAGAAGCCGACCGCGACCGCCGAGAACCATTTCCTCCGGCTCCGCGAACGGGAAGCGCCCCGGATGCGGGAAATGGGGGCCACGCTGCAGATGCTGCTGCGCCGGCAGAAGCAAACCACGGGCAAGGCGGAAAGCGAGCACTTGGCCCGGCAGATGGCGGAACTCCGCAGCGAGATTGCCTTCCTGAACCACCTGCTGACGAACCCTACGCTGGACGAAGTCGGAGGCTTCCTCGATGTGCCGCTGGATCGCTACCCGAAGCTCCTGAAGACCGAGCGCAAGGCGCTCTGGACCCCTTGGAACGCCCGGGACCGGAAACAGGTGGCTGCGGTCGCCGTTCTGCTTGTGGTCGCGGTGCTGGCCGTGCTCTACCTGACCCTCTGGCGCGCCCAGGTCCGCTTCGAGGCCATCGCTCCCGAATTCCCCAACGGGCAACTTCGGCTGCTGTGCATCAATCAGACTACAAATTCAATTCGCATTTCTGCGCCGCGGGATGCCGTGTCCGCCCGGCAGTCCCCTCGGCATTCCTACGGCGTTTCCGCGTTCGTGAGAGAACCGGGGAAGAAGGACTTCCGCCTCACCCCGGTCACTGGCGCCTGGACGTACAACGGCACGCCCACCACCCAGCGGGATCCGGTGCTGGTTGCGCCCGGGATGTCCGCCGAACTCCAGCTTGACCTGGCCCGGGCGTTTCCCCCCGGAATCAAGGCGGACGCACTGCGCATTGCCTGCATGCGCGGCGACGGGGCCGTCGTCTACACGTTTACGGCAGAAGCACAGCACTAGTGCAGTGGTGCGCAATTGAGGCGCCCTGTTTCACGCTGTCATTGCGAGGTACGAGTCTTCGAGTGTCGAAGCAATCCCCCAGGAATCAGGCGTCCTGCGGGGGATTGCTTCGCTTCGCTCGCAATGACGGCGAGTGGGACTGCTATTGAGACTTCATGGATATGATGGCAACAGGATGAATCAACGCACTAGGCGGTTTGCGCGCGCCGCGCGTGAATGCGGTCAATGCGGGCCCGGCGTTCCCGTTGCCCGTCGCGGACCCTGGGCAGCCACAGGCGCGCATCGGCCCCGGCGGGGAGCATATGTTGAAGAAAGGGCGCGAGCAGTGTGTCGTTGAGTTGATCGCAGAATGAATCGTACAGTTGGATATGATTCTTGAGCCGCAGGGCGTCCGTGTATTCGCCGCCGATTTCCACCGCCTCCAGATCGATGAAATAGAAACGGGTTCCATCGAGCGTGAAAATGTTCTTGCCGGACAAGTCGGCGTGATAGGCGCCGCTCGCGCACAGGTGGTTCACCGCATCCGCCAGGCGCCGCAGAAACAGTTCGATCGTGTCCCGGCCCGCACCGCGCTTCGCCAGGGCCTGCAGGAAGTGCTCAACGTTGCGGCAGCCGTCCAGGTAGGCCGAAACCATCGTGTTGCGCAGGATGACGCCGGCCACGCTGTATTCGATGAAGGCAACCGGCTCCGGCACAAGCACATTGTGATGCCGGAGATGATGCGCCGCCACCCAGGCACGGCGGTATCTGGAACGCTTGAGCGTGTACTTCAGCCATCCAAGCGCGTCGCGCTGTTCCTTCACCACCCAGTTCCCCACCCGCATCACCCGCGCCTTCTTTGACGCCTTCAGCACGTCGCCGGAGTGGGCCAAGGCATCCCAGACCGCCTCCACACGCACCTCTTTTCGGCAGTAACAGCGCCCCAGGCCGCGCCGGAATTCTCTGAGATGTTCATCACACAGCAGTTCGTTCATGCATTCATTTCCCGCGCATCGAATCGGACAGCCGGCCTTTCACGGCATAAATCCGGCTCAGCCACTCCGGAAGCGCCTCGATGCCGTAGCCATCGCAGAGGCGGCCAAAATACTCCGGGGGCATCCCGGCCTTTTCAAGGGAACGGCGCAGCCGCAGCAGGTTGCGCGCACGCAACAGCGGCGACAGGTTGGGCCGTTGGACAGCATTGTCGAAGTCGATCAGCCAAGCCCCCTCCCCGCCCACCAGGATGTTCTTCACCTGGAGGTCCGCGTGCCAGACATGCAAATCATGCATCCGGCGAATCAAGCCGCCGCACCGCACCAGCGCTTCCTCCTTCCCCGTCCCGTTTCCTGACAAAAACTGATGTAAATTCCCGGCGGCCAGCGCCTCGGTCGCAAGGGCGCCGCGCACGAGCAGTCCGCGGCGTTCCCAGCAGACGCCCAGGGGTTTCGGCACGGGCAGCCCTTGTTTATACACTTCGAGATGCAGGCGGAATTCCCGCAGCGGCCGGTTGGCCAAAAAGTAGGCGTCTTTCCACAGGAGCCGGACCGCGCCGCCGCGCAGATAGCGCCGCAGAATGCCTGAACCCCCGGGATAATCAAAGCGCCACACGGTGCCGCGGCCCGCCTCCGTCGCGGGCGTGCACCCCTCCCCCGAAAACAAGGCCCCGGCGATCGCGGCGGACGGCTCCCGAAGCACCACCGCGGTCTTCCTCCCGCACTTCATCGTTACATAATCGTCGCCGAAGCAAGTCACAGGCAAACCACTTTCGCGCCCTTTCACTGCCTTGTACGCGACATTATAGGCGGCGTGGAAGCCAAACGCACGTTGAGACTGTCCTGAATGCGAGGGGCAAGGAAACGCGGTGCCGAACGGAGGGATTCAGTCGAGCGGCGTGCCGTCCTGGGTCCAGATAGTCAGGTTCGTGAGGTTGCGCGGCTTCTGGGGCAGGGCGAGGGCCATGATGAACCCGAGCACAAACATGCCCATGTTCCCGATGACGCCTGTGTAGTATGTGTCGAAGCGTTCCGTGAGCGCGCGCGCCGCGCTGTCCGGCAGCCAGCCGAGACCGGCGAACGACACGTACGCCGAGAAGGCAACGGCGAAGAGAATCCCGGTTACGACCGCCCGGCCATCGCCGCGGGTCGTCAGGAAGCCGAGCATGTAGAGGCCGAGCAGCCCGCCGGCAATGATCGAGGCGAACTCTGTGGAGAGATGCAGGAGCGTCTTGCTATCCGTGCGCGCGAGCCAGTAGGCGCCCCCGATCATGATGATGGAACTGACAAGCGTCACCCACTTCGCGGCAAGGACGTAGTGCCGGTCATCGCGGCCCCGTGTCAGATGGCGCTTGTAGATGTCCGTGATGGCCACGGCCGAGATCGAGTTCATGGCCGAAGACATGGAGGACATCGCGGCGGCCAGCACGGCGGCCATGACGATGCCCGCGGTGCCCACCGGCATCTTCGTCGTCACGAAATAGGGAAGGATTTCCTCGGCCTTCCGGACGCCGGAGAGCATGTCGGCGGCCAGGGGATCGGGAAAGACCTTGTAGAACACGTACAGCGCGGTGCCGATGAAGAGGAAATAGCCCCAGGTGGGCACGCAGCACCAGCAGCAGATCCACATGGCGCTCCGCGCCTCGCCGGCGCTCTTGGAGGCACAGTACTTCTGAATCACCTCCTGATTGCTGCTGTATTCGGCGAGCCACTGGAACAGGCCCACAATCAGCATCATGAACACGGTCTTTTCCCGGAGGGAAATGCCCCACGGCGCGGGCTGGAGCTGCCCCGTCGCCGTGTTCAGGTCGCTGAATGCGAACTTGCCGTCTGTCCACGCCACGGAGAGCATCTGCCCGAGGCCGCCGGGCAGCTTCCAGACGATGACGACCAGTATCAGAACGCCGCCGGCCGTCAGGATGACGGATTGCACGAAATCGGTCCAGATGACCGCTTCGATGCCGCCCGCCACGGTGTAAAACGCGGTGACTACGCCGCCCACGAGGATGCAGGTGGTGACATCCCAGCCCGTGACTTTGTTCATCAGGAGCGCGACGAGGTACTGGATCGTGCTCAGGCGGATGCACTGTGCGATGATGAAGACGCTGGCGGCATAGACGCGGGTGCCCGGGCCGAAACGCCCTTCGAGATACTCGAACGCGGAAGTGATCTTCCCGCGCCGGAAGAAGGGCACGAAATAGCGTGTGGCGATGAATACGCCGATGGGCAGCATGATGCAGATTAAGTAGCGAAGATAGGCGGTCTTGAAGCCGTCCGCCGGATAGCCCACGAACGTGATCGAACTGATCGTCGTGCCGAAGAGCGAAATGCCGATGAGCCAGCCGGGATACGCGCGGTTACCCACGAAATAGCCCTCGGTGCTCTTCGCGTTGCGCGCAAAGTACAGGCCCATGAGCGCCATGGAAATGAAATAGGCGCCGAGCAACAACAGATCAATCAGGCGAAGCTGTCCCACGCTGCACGTTCCTTCGATCCATGGCCAATGACTTCAGTTCTTCGCGCGCGTTCGCAGCGCTTCGAGCATCCGGTTGCGGCAGAGCGGCCGGATTTCCCGGACAATCCAGTCGCGCATGGCCTTGCCCTGCTCGGACTGCTGCGGATACGACATGAAATCGAGGGTGACGCCCAGCCGTGCCGACAAGTCGGCCGCGAGGATGGGCCAGACCGCGCCCAGGTCCCCGATGACGGCCGTGCTGCCCTCGTGCCGGGCGAAGCCCGACATTTCCATCCGAAACGGCACTTTGAACATCTTTGTCTTCGGCAGGCCGCCCGCGATGGCCTCCTGCACGGCGCTGCCCTCGCGCTCGATGCGGCAGACGTGATCCAGGGTCGGGTCGAGGTCGATGCGCAGCAGCGTCTTGCCTTCGAGGCTGTAACTGTAATGCCCTTGCCACGCGGACCACAGGCCGTGGCCCGTGTACGTTTCGTAGGGGCCGTCGTGAATCTCCTGAGTAAGTGCCACGCCGGACTCGATGATCACATCGGCGGACGACAGCATGTGCGCCAGCCGGGAAGCGCGTTCGGTCAGGCTGATCGTATCCCCGATGCAGAGCCCCACGGCGCCCCCGCCCACGAGTTGGGGAATCGTCACAAGGACCGGCAACCCTTTTCGTGCGCCCATCCCGATCATCGTGCGTTCGTCAGCGCCGAACCCGGCGGCTTCTTCGAAGGAGAGCCCGTGCGTTCGCGCGGCGGCGGAAATCTCCCACGACAGGCGTTCGAGATAAAGGCCCATCGGATAGCCGAGATTGCCGGCCGCCTTGATGATGACGCGGCCTTCAGCCTCTTTCAGTCTCCGGATCAGCTCCAGATCCACCGGAACGTATTGCGCGATCGCCGCGATTTCGGCGTCGTCCAGCAGCGTTAATTCAAATTCGCCGCCCCGCGGCAGCATTGACGGATCCACCCCCAGCGGCGCGCCGGCACAGCGTTTCACCAAGTCGAGCGTGCCGCCCATTTCGTGCGCCACCACGGCTGAACTCGTGGAGACGCCGTCCACGAGCCCCGCGCGCATCAGCTCGGCCAGGAGCGTCGTGACGCCTTCATGCACGTTCGGTCCGCTGCCGGTCACGACCGCGATCTTGCCCCCGGCCTCTTTCACGGACGCCATTTTCCGGGCTGCGGCCTTCACCCGTTCGAGCATGACCGGGTCGAGTCCGTGTTCGAGTTCCTCGATGGCCGCTGCGTCGTACATGGCTGCTTCTCCTCTCTCTCACGCCAATCCGCGTTCGCGAAGCATTGCTTCCGCGCGCGCGAGGTCTTCGGGCGTGTCCACGCTGAATCCGCTGAAGGCATTGTCCGCGCAGTGCGTTTCGAGCACCCGGATGCGATAGCCGTGTTCCAGCACGCGCAATTGCTCCAACGACTCGATCTGCTCGTAGGGGGTCGGCGGCAACTGGGCCAGCTTCAACAGAAAGTCCCGCCGGTACACGTACAGCCCCACGTGTTCATAGACCTGATGCGGCAGCGCCTGCCGCGGATACGGCAGCAGCGACCGCGAAAAATACAGTGCATTCCCCGCAAGATCCGTGACCACTTTCACCACGCTCGGATCCGCGAGGTCTTCCGGGCGGTGGATCGGATGCATGAGCGTGGCCATCTCGACCGAGGCATCTTCGAGGAGGGGTTGCACCCCCTCGTCAATCATCAGCGGGTCGATGAACGGCTGATCGCCCTGGATGTTCACCACGATGTCCGCTTCGAGGCCGCGCACCGCTTCCGCAAGCCGGTCCGTGCCGCTCGGATGATCCGGCGAGGTCATCACTGCGGCCCCGCCGAAGCTTTGGACTGTCCGGGCTATCCGTTCATCGTCCGTCGCCACGCATACGGAAGACAACAGCGCCGATTCGCAGGAGCGTTCATAAACCCGCTGGATCATCGGCTTTCCCAGGATCGGCTTCAAGGCCTTGCCCGGCAAACGCGTCGACGCATAGCGCGCCGGAATAATGCCCACCACCCGCTGTTCACCCATGGCTGTTCTCCCGGCCCCCGTGCTGTTCCGTCAACCGAAATGGATCAAGCGGCCCCATGTTACGACTTGAGAACCGACAACGCAAGCGCACTGCTCCGGTTTGGCCACGGCTGCTCACGCGGTTCTCGCCATCATGGAACCCCGGGTCCCTCCCACCCCGAACAGGCGCAGACCCGGCGTCAGCGAAACGCACGGAAACTAGATAGTCGCAGGGTCCTCCCCGGGCCGGACCGCCCGAAGCCGGACCGCGTTGGCGAAGACCCGGGGCTGGACCAAGTATTCGTCCAGCGTGCCGGGGCCGCAACTGCCGTTGCCGAGGCCGCACATTGCGAAATCCACGTAAAGTGAAATGACGTTATCCGGATGGAGCATGATGACGTGCGCGGTCTCGCTCAGTTGTTCGAGCCGATACGGGTGCGCACTGGCGATAAACGGCTCATCCCCGGCGCACACAAGCAATCCCCGCCCGTGCGCATCCGTCAAGGCCGCCCACTGCACGTCGCACTTGCTGCCGTATTCCTGCGGCACGAGATAGGGCACCGGAACGGAGGATACGTTCTCGCGATATACGCCCATCGCCGCGCCCTGCTTGCGGTCGGGATAATTCTCATGCGGCCCGCGGCCGTACCACGCGAAGTGATCGCACGCTTTGGGCAAGGCCATCCTCAGGCCGACGCGCGGAAAATGCGTCGCGCAGTCCAAGGGCGTCAGGGCTTGCTCGAAGCGCACTTCGCCGTTGCCGTGCACCGTGTATGTCCAGACCCCGTCGAAAAGCTGCTGGCCGTAAGCGCCAAGGACTTCGCCCGTGACCGCTATCTGCACCGCAGAGGCATTGATGACCTGCGAATCGACGTCGCGCGCGGCGCTGCGCACGCAGCCGTAGCCCGCCTTCAGCCACGTGTCGCTCAGCTTTGGAATGCGCTCGTTGTCCGTCGGCGCGCGCCAGAGATTGATCGACAACGCTCCCGCGAGCAACTCCTCACCGCACGACTTCCAGGAAGTGATCATGCCCGTGCTCTTGCACACTGCTATCGAGAAGTCCTCGCCGCACACGAGCACATGTGTTGTCTCTTCATGGAGCGAGAGGGGCGGCATCGCCGCGGGGGTGGGCGCCGCCTGCGTTTGGGCGGGCAATAAGAACTGGGCCCAGGCGATTTCATGGCCCTTGGCCGCCCAGCGTGTGTCCCCGGCCAGCGTGAAATGCACTTCGAGCCAATAGTCCGTGTCCGGAGCCGGCGAGTCGACCCGGCAGGGAATGCGCACGGCTTCACTCGATTGCGGCGCTGTGCTCAGGCGCGGCAGCAGGCCTTCCTGAATCGTCTTGCCGTTTGCGACCAGGCTCCAGGCGGCATCGAGATAGTCCAACGCAATGAAGAAGTGCTTGTTGTGAACGCGCAGCAACCCCTCGTTCAGGTTCTCCGCCGTCACCTCCACCGGAGCGAAGAGTTTTTTGCACTCCCACAGCGCGGGATGCGGCTCGCGGTCGGCATTGACGAGCCCGTTCAGACAGAACGAACCGTCGGTGGGCATTTCCCCGAGATCGCCGCCATAAGCCAGCCAGGGTTCGTCGGTGACCTCCACCCGATCAAAGTCCAGCCACAACGCCGCCCCCGCCGGCGGCGCCGTGGGCTGCATGCGGATTTCTTCCGCGGAAAGCGCGCGCGCGAACACGCCCACCTGCGTGATTTGTCCGCGGCAGGCTTGATCGCAGGCGGGATTCCGGCCGATGAACACCGGATAATGATGATGATGGAGCTTCCCGGCGGCTTCCTGCGTGGCCACGGCTTCGCCATCGATATACAACGTCATGCGCGTGCCGTCGTAGGTCCCCGCGATGTGATGCCACCGGTCGGCCCAATGCTCGGGGGTCTTCGCGGTCAGCAGCGTGTCTTTGCCGAGATCGAGCTTCAGGGTGAGCGTGTTCATGCTGTATTGATACAGGCAATACTGCGCATCGCCCTTCGTGATGAACATGTTCATGTATTCATGCTGCTCCGGCTTCACCCATGCCATGAGCGTGATGGCGTCGCCGGTGATATCGAGGGCCGGGCAGTGCGGCACGGCGGCATAGCCCATCTGGAGCGCCCGGCCGTGCGGGCTCTCCCCCACGTTCCCGAAGACAAAGCAGGCCAGCCCGGAGGTCCGGTCCGCGGTGAACTGGCGGGTTTTCTGGCGCAGCGACTGGTCAACCCAGTCCCAGATGAAGCCGCCCTGGAGCCGTTTGTACTTCGCAACCGCGTCCCAGTATTCCTTGAGGTTGCCCGTGCTGTTCCCCATCGAATGCGCGTATTCGCACATGATGATGGGGCGGTCATCGTCCTTCTCCGCACTTGCGATGAGTTCCTTCACGCTCGGATACATCGGCGCGATGATGTCGAGCATGGGCGATTCATCCGCCGGATGATAGTGGATGACCCGCGTCGGGTCATGGGCCCGCATCCACGCGGCCATCTTGTCGTGGTTCTCGCCGTAGCCCGATTCGTTCCCGAGCGACCAGCCGAAGATGCAGACGTGGTTCTTGTCCCGTTCCAGTATCCGCATGGCGCGGTCGATGAACGCGGTCTCCCAGGCGGGGTCTTCGGCGAATTGCCCCCAGAACGTGTGGGATTCGAGGTCGGTCTCGTCCAGGACGTACAGCCCGTATTCGTCGCACAGTTCCAGGAAGCGCGGCGGATTCGGATAGTGCGAGGTGCGGACCGCGTTCAGGTTGAAGCGCTTCATCGTCAGGATGTCTTGAAGCATGCTGTCTTCCGTCACGGCCTTGCCCCGTTCCGGATCGTGATCATGCCGGTTGGCCCCCTGGATGAGCACCGCCTGCCCGTTGATGAGCAGTTGTCCGCCGCGCCGTTCCACTTTGCGGAAACCGGTCTTCGTGCGCACCGATTCGAGCACGGACCCGCCGCTGGAAAGTGTCAGTACGAGCGTGTACAGATAGGGATCTTCCGCGGACCACTTGCGCGGATTGGCCAAGGCGAACGCCAGCCGGCACTCCTTCTCCGGGGCGATTTCGGCCAGGCCGGCGAGCTGCTGCACGCCCACGGAGGCGCCCGAGGCGTCGAACAACTCTGCATTCAATGCGATCGATGTACTCGGCGCGCCGGAACAGTCCCTGATCCGCGCGATCACGTGCAGGACGCCGTCGCAACAGGCCGCATCAAGTTCCGGATAGGCGAAGAAATCGCGCAGGTGCACCCCGGGTTTTGCGAAGAGGATCACCTCTCGGAGAATGCCCGCAAAACGCCACATGTCCTGGTCTTCGAGGTAGCTGCCGTCGCAGAAGCGATAGACCCGGCAGGCCAGCGTGTTCTCGCCCGGACGCAAGTACGGCGTGATGTTGAATTCGGCGGGGGTCATGCTTCCCTGGCTGTAGCCCACTTCCCGCCCGTTTACCCACACGTACAGCGCGGATTGCACGGCGCCGAAATGCAGAAAGATCTGTCTGCCCTGCCAACCCTCGGGCAGCGTGAAGCTGCGGCGGTACGAACCGACCGGGTTGAAGTCGGGATTGGTTTCGGGCGGCTGGGCCGGGTGACAGAGGTTGCGCGCATTGGCGTACACGGCCTGATCATAGCCCTCGAACTGCCAGTTGCCTGGCACCGGGATTGCATCCCAGCCACTGACATCGTAGTCGTCGCGGTGGAAGCCTTCCGGAATCTCCGCGGGCTTCGAAACCCAATGGAACTTCCAGCATCCGTTGAGCGATGCACGCCACGGCGAGTCCTCGTCTTTGCTCGATTTCGCCGAGGCAGCATCAGGAAACGGGATCATCGAAGCATGCCCGTACTCCTTGTTGCGCTGCACAATTGCCGGATTCTCCCAATCGGGGGGATTTGACATGACCGCTTCGCTCCTGTTCAAAGGCCGATCGATAAACCAACGGGCGGACTCACCCGAATTCTGGGACACTGTCAGCGGAAGAAAGCAACGGCTGAAGTAACGTTTGGCATCAGTGCCGAGCGGGCATCAGCTCTGCAGGGCATTCCCCCGGCGACAGAATTCTGACCGGGGGATTGCCTTGTCTCGCATTTCGCCCATGACCCGCACTGGCGCCCTGCCTTCGTTGCACGCTTTGCTCGTTCCGCGCATTCACGCTCTCTCTCAACGTCCCTGATCAGGCGTTCAGCCCGCCGGTCACGTCGAGGCAGTGCGCGGTAATGTAGGAGGCATAGGGCGATGCCAGCAGCAGGATTGCGCCGGCGGCGTCCTGCGGCGTGCCGGGCCGCGCCAGCGGGATGAGCATCGTCGCCATGCCCTTGAGGTGGCCGGGCATGCCCAGCGTCACTTCTTCGCCGGCCACGGCAATCTTCTCGCCCGATTCCGCATCCTGCGTCAGGCGGGTCTCAATAAGGCCGAAGGCCACCGCATTGCAGCGAATGCCGAAGGCGCCCCACTCCTTGGCAACGGTCTTCGTCATGCCCAGGATGCCGCTCTTGGCTGTGCTGTAGTTGATCTGGCCGACATTGCCATGCACGCCGGAAGTCGAGGATACGTTGATGATGCAGCGGGGTTCCGGATCCCGGCCGGCGCTCTTCTCGGCCTTGGAGGCTTCGCGCATGTACGGACCTGCCGCCCGGATCAGCCGGAATGGGGCAACATTGTGCACGTCGAGCATGGCCTGGAACTGCTTGTCGCTCATCTTGTGCAGCATGCCATCCCACGTATAACCGGCGTTGTTAACGAGAACATTGAGCTTGCCGTAGGTTTCGATGCACTTCTGCATCAGGGCGTCCGGGAACGCCGGGTCGGTTACATCGCCCGCGAAAGCCACCGCCTCGCCGCCCGCCGCCGTAATTTCCGCCACCACACTCTCCGCGGGAGCCGCGTCCAGGTCGCTTACGACCACTTTTGCGCCATGTTCCGCCAACAGCTTGGCCGTTGCCGCGCCGATGCCGCGGCCCGCGCCTGTCACAATCGCCACTTGGTTTTCCAGCATACGCGCCATGGATTTCTCCTCCTCTTGTTGGGCGGGTTATAATACACGAAACGGAAGGCCCATTCCCATCGTCCAACCGGTATGCGAGCGGCCGCGAAGGCCTTGAGGGGCTTGCGCTTCGGCCGGGTGGCGCATTAACCGTTTCGCCAGAGGGTTTCGCGTATGAGTGTTGTTGCCTTGTTGACCGTGTGTACTACCCTCGGGGGCGCGCCTGCCGATGGTATGGCCAGTTTCTTTCACAGCCGGTCCATTCTGCTTGGCGCACATCGCGGCGGCCGGGATTTATGGCCGGAGGATACCGTCGAGGCCTATTCCCAGGCGGCGAAGCGCTGGCCGGAAATCCTGCTCGAAGGCGACTTGCATATGACCAAGGACGGCCAGGTCGTGGTGATGCACGATGCGAAGGTGGACCGAACTACGGACGGGACCGGCCCGTTGGGCGGAATGCGCCTGGACGAGATCAAACAACTCGATGCGGGGTACCGCTTCACCCGGGACCACGGCCAGAGTTACCCCTATCGGGGCAAAGGCATCACCGTGCCCACCCTGGCGGAGGCGCTGGCCGCGGCGCCCGGCCACCCGTTTCTCTTCGAGATGAAGGAAGGGGAAGGCATTGCGGACGCCACGATCAAGATCATCCGTGAAGCCAAGGCCCAGCCGCGCGTCCTGCTCGCCTCCATCGACCCCGAATGTATGCGGCGCGTGCGCGAAACGGCCCCGGAGATCGGCACTTGTTATGACTTCATGAACGCCGCCGAGATGCTGCACACCCTGCGGCAGGGAGACTGGGCACACTACACCCCGGCCGCGGCCATGCTCGCCTTCTCTCCCGAAATCCAGCGCCAGTTCAAGGTGACAAACGAAGAGGTTCAGGCCGTCCGCGCCAAAGGGGTTCTCATCGAGTACTTCACGATCAACTCCCGTGAGGAGATGGACCAGTGTCTTGCGATTGGGGTCGACAGCATCCTGAGTGACCGGCCCGATGTGCTTGCGGAGGCCATTGCCGCCGCGCGGGCCAAGACACCCTAGGGCCGGAAGAGCTTGGGCGGGCCGTCCGGCGAACGACCCGCCCCGGATGCTCGAAGTGTTGGATCAGAGCCCTGCGTCGAGGGCTTTCTGCGTCGTCATGGCCCAGGTCGAACTGATGGGGAACTGTTCGTCCTCCGTTCCGGTGCCATCGCCGTGGGGGTCGATGTCCGGGCGCGGCGTGAACTTCAGGAATGCCACGTGCCCATCCATGAAGAGGCAGTTGCTGCCGCCCGGCACGTGGTTGAAGATGCTGACGGTCAGGCTGGTCACGTCCCAGATGACGGCGAGGTCGGATTGGGCCTGGGTGCTCGCCGCGGGATTATTGATGTCGGTGATGAAGAATCGCTCGATGCCCTCGCGGAACCGGTAGATGTTGACCGTCTGCGCCGGCATCTTGCTGTTGCCGGGGTGGTCAAACGCATAATCCTTGTCACAATTCTCCGCCATGCGCGCGGCTTCCGCCGGCGTGGCGCCGCTCCAAAACAGGTTGAAAGTGTAGAACTGGAGCAAACCATTGATAGGGTCCACCGGCACCAGCCAGGAGTTGTACGGGATGGCCCAGCCAAGATAGAAATAGGAGCGGTCTGAAGTGTTCACGCCATCGACAAATCCGGCCAGACGGGGGTCCCCATCCATCATCGAGACCAGGGGATTGCCGTTGGCGTCGGCCCAGCGGCCGCCCTGGCCAAGATACATCTTCGCATTGTCGTCCGCGTCCGAGGGACAAAAAATGACATTCAGGTCGCTCAAGTACTCGGGGTAGACCGCGTTCATCGAAAAGAAGAAGTTCCCCGAGTTGACCGACTTGGGTGGATAGCGTTCCCCCTTCGATTCGTTCGCGTACATCTTGCAGACAAGCCCCAGCTGTTTGAGGTTGTTCTGGC
>CAILVY010000381.1 GCA_903837785.1 Candidatus Hydrogenedentota bacterium | reverse complement strand
CTTCAACTGGCCTCTGCCGATTCCTGCCACGACATTGCTCATACGGTAATTGAACCCGATTTCGCTGTGTTCATAATGCGGTGCAACATCCCGCGCCTGCGTGGCCCAGAAGCGGGCCTTGGCGATCCGTTCGACGTCATCGGACAAGAGCATCCCTCCGCCGGAGGACGTGATGATCTTGTTGCCGTTGAAACTCAGGATGCCGAAGTCTCCGAACGACCCTGTGGGGCGCCCCTTGTAACTCGTTCCAAAGGATTCCGCGGCATCTTCGACAAGCGGAACGCCATATAATCTGCAAATGGAAAGGATCGGATCCAGATCAGCGGAAAGGCCATACAGGTGAACTGCGATCACGGCTTTTACCCTGGGCGAAAGGGCCTTCAATGCCCGCTCGAGCGATTCAGGGTCCATATTCCAGGTCGCCAGGTCGCTATCGATGAATACAGGAATCGCCCCTTGATAGGCAATCGGATTCGCAGATCCGGCGAATGTAAGCGACTGGCAGAGAACGACATCGCCGGGACCGACGCCGAGCGATTTCAGAGCCAGATGGATGGCCGCCGTTCCAGACATGAGCGCCGCCGCCGCACGGACGCCGATCCGCTGCGCCGTCTCGAGTTCGAAGGCATCGACATTCGCTCCAAGCGGCGCAATCCAATTCGAATCGAACGCTTCCTTGATGAAAGCCAGTTCATATCCTTCTTCGCTCATATGGGGGGACGAAAGGTAGATCCTGGGAGATGGCATCGACTGTATATGATCCTTTCTCGTATGGCTTCGCCATTTGCCTCTCGTCAAACGAAAGGCTGCATTCCGAAAAATAGGTCCTCCCTCCGCTTCGCAGGGCCGTAACACCTGTTCGTGGTGAGAGGAAAGCTTGATGCATTCGAAGTGATCAGAGTCGTAGGCGATTCCATAATGCTTGACTGGTCTGGTCAGGAATGCCTATCAGCGAGGAACGGTCGCTGCCTCCATCAACTGTGGTTCCACACACTGAGAAGGGTCCGCGAAGAAAGTGGCGGGAAGATCGATGGTCCGGATGACGCCGTCAACCGACAGTCGGATTCGAACTCGGCGCTTCCGCGGGTCGATTCCCTGGATGATGCCTTCAAGGCCGACCAGCGGTCCGCTTTCAACGACGACCTTATCCCCGACCTTCCGGATTTCCGACATTCGAATCAAGTCTCCAGAGCGTACGAGCTTGAGAAGCAATTGCATCTCCGATTCCTCGATCGGCTTCGGGCTCCTCCCAGGCCCGCAGATGCGGATCACGTGCGAAAGGCTCTGGATCGCCGCGCAGAGCGCGGGAGTGAGCGTGGTGTGGAAGAAGACGTAGCCCGGCAGAAGCAGGCGCTTGATGGGCTTGAAAGCACCCTGCGTGTACTCCTGCATCTCGCGGGCGGGGATGAGCGTCCGGACGTCCGGGAACAGCGTGCGCAGCGCGACGCGGAGGGACTCCTCGTGGCCGGTGCGCACGAAGAGCGCGTACCAAGCGGGTTCGTTCGGCAGCAGCTCGTAGACGCCCACGCTAGCCCTCCCCGCCTTCGTCGCCGTCAGGGTCGAGGTCCGGAGCCGGGGCGTAGGTCGGCACATGACGCCGAAGGGCGCTGCGGACGTTCCCTGACGTGTGGAGCGTGTCGGAGAGGTCGCGCAGGCTTTCATCGACGCGTTCGCGGGGATGCCCCTCGTCGACGAGGCGGGCGATGCGCGGGTGGTGCGTCGGCACCGTCTTTTCGGTTTCCGTCTGGAGCTCCTCGTAGAGCTTCTCGCCGGGGCGGAGGCCCACGTACTCGATGCGGATGTCCCGGTCGGGGACGAGGCCCGCGAGGCGGATCATGTCCCGCGCGAGGGAATCGATCCGCACGGGCTCGCCCATGTCGAGCACGAAGATCTCGCCGTTCTCCGCGAGCGCCCCCGCCTCGATCACGAGGCGCGCGGCCTCCGGAATGGTCATGAAGTAGCGGGTCATTTCGGGGTGCGTGACGGTGACGGGCCCGCCGGCCTCGATCTGCTTCTTGAAGAGCGGCACGACGCTGCCGTTGGAGCCGAGGACGTTGCCGAACCGGACGGCGGCGTAGCGCGTCGCGGTCGCGTCGGGGGAGATCCGGCGGATCCGCTCGGACGTGTCGGCCAACCCCTTGACGATCAGCTCGCACATGCGCTTCGAGGCGCCCATGACGTTCGTGGGGTTCACGGCCTTGTCGGTGGAGACCAGGATGAACCGCTCGACGCCGTGCGCGCTGGCCGCGAGGGCGGCCTGCCAGGTGCCGAGGACGTTGTTCTTGACGGCCTCCTCGGGGTCGTTCTCCATGAGCGGCACGTGCTTGTGCGCCGCGGCGTGGAAGACGGCGTGCGGGCGGTAGCGCGCGAAGGTGGCGCTGAGCTTGGCCTCGTCGCGCACGCTGCCGATCACGACGGTGAAGTCGAGCTCGGGGTGATTCCGCTTCATCTCGATCGAGAGCGCGTGGGAGTCGTTCTCGTTCATGTCGAGCACGACGAGGCGGGCGGGCGAGAACGCCGCGACCTGGCGGGCGAGCTCGGACCCTATGGACCCGGCGCCGCCCGTGATCAGGACGGTCCTGCCGGTGAGGTACTCCGCGGCGGCCCTGGGGTCGAGGGCCACGGCCTCGCGGCCGAGGAGGTCCTCGGGCTGGATCTGCCCGATGCGCAGCGAGGTCTGCAGCGAGAAGACACCATGG
>CAILVY010000380.1 GCA_903837785.1 Candidatus Hydrogenedentota bacterium | reverse complement strand
CTTCAGCTCCGCCGCCATCGGCCAATACGATCTCACGTTCCGCTTTATCCTTTTTCTCAGCACGTTCACGATCCTGTGGCTCAATATGGCCATTCTCCGCTTCTACACGGCCTATGCCGCCAAAGGCCGGGAACATGAGTTCTTCGGCGTGATGGGACTCCTCAAGTATGTTTCCATCCTTATCGGCTGTGCGATTGGATTCGTGGGATGGCTCGCGGGCCCCGACGCCTTGTTCGGCTCCTATCGGGACTTCATGCCCGTGGGACTGCTCGTGTTCGTCGCCTACAGCCTTTATGAAACCGGCATGGCCGTGCTGCGCGCGAAGCTGCGGCCCGGCGTTTACTCCATCGGGGCTTCGCTGAACGCCGCATTGCGCCTCCCTCTGGCCGTGGGCATCATTGTGGGGCTCGGCACCGGTGTGGAAGGGATGCTCTGGAGCATGGCCCTCACGTACCTGGTCACGCACGCCCTCATCATGCGCCGGCACGTCGGGCCGCCCCGCTTCCGGCTCGGCGCCTTCGAGAAGGAACTGCTCAACGAAGTGTTGCGCTACGGCATGCCCATCTGGATCACCCAGGTGCTCAATTTCCTCATCCTCAACAGCGATCGTTATATGCTCAAGGTTCTGCAGGACGACACGCAGGTCGGCCTGTACGCGGTGGCCACAAACCTTGTGGATAGGCCCATGGCACTTGTTTTTCAGACCTTCGCCTTGGCCGTGTTTCCATCGGTCGCCGCCGCGTGGGAAATGCAGGGACGGGACCACACCGAGGATCTTGTGCGCGGCACCACGCGCATATTTCTCATTCTGTGCGTGCCGATGCTCGTGCTGCTGTGCGTGCTCGCCGGGCCCCTGTTCAGCGTCTTCGCGCGCGGGGAATCGCGGCAGGCGTTTGTTGTGGCGGCCTGGGTGGCCGCGGGATCGTTCACGTATGGCCTGAGTTACTTCGCCAGTTTCGGCCTCCATCTTTCCAAGAAGACGCATTGGCTCATGCTGATGACGCTGCTTGCGCTGGCCGCCAATGGCCTCTTGAATTACCTCATCATTCCTGGGCGCGGATTTGTCGGGGCGGGCATGGCCCGCTTCGCATCGAACGCGGTGCTCGTGCTGTGCCTTGCCGCGATGGGCCACCGCTACTTCCATTGGCGGCTGCCCGTGGCCTCGATCGTGAGGTGCTGTGCGGCTGCCGCGGCGTCCGGCCTTACGGCCTATGCGCTTGCGCACGCGCTGCCGGTGAATCTCTATGCACTCGCGCTGGAACTCATCGCGGGCGGCGCCGTCTATGGCGTGTTGCTGCTCGCATTCCGTGAAGTGCCTCTCGCGGATCTGCGTGACGGGCTCGCCTGGGGGCGCCGCCTGTTCACCCGCTGACAGTAGAACGCGGGCGCGGGGACAGGGCTCCCGCGCTCCAGCGGCCGCGCAAAGGGCAGGCAACGCTCGCGGCGCCGGTTTGACGCGGGGGCGCCTTCGCTCTAGGATGCCACGGACGGCGATGATCACACGCGTCAACACGGGAGGCAGGCCATGCGGAACGAGATTACGCGGCGGGAATTCCTGGGAACAACGGCCGGCATCGGGCTGGGTTTGGCGCTGGCAGGAACTCACGCGCATGCCCGCGCCATTGATCTCTCTGCGGAACGATTGCTCTGCCGCATCGACTGTACGCAGGAATTGCCGAAAGAACAGTACTTCGGACAAGGGGACGTCCGGGTCGTCGAGAGCGCGGCCGGGCGCTACCGCGAGGCCGAGGGCAAGCCGCTGTCCCGCTTCGGGTACCGCTTCGCGATTGAAAGCGTGGGCCGGCCGCACCTGGCCGTGCTGCGCTATCCCGATGACAAGCGGCGCTTCATGTGCATCAACGACGGCACGTGCTACGACCTGACGACCGGAGTCTTCACCGGCTGGGCGCAGCCGCTGAGTGGAACGATGCTCGAACTGCGCGAGGTCTTCTGGCCGCGCTGGACGGACTGCAGCATCGTGTTCATGACCTGGAGCGACGGCGAGCCCGCCGCGGTTTCGAGCATCGAGATCTATGAGCTGAAGGACCTGCCGCCCCTCGACATGCCGGAGCCCCCTGCAAACACGCCCCGCCGTGAATTCGGCATTCAATACGAGGACCCGTGCGGAACCGCCTCCTCCGAAGGCGCCCTGAACCGAGAACAATGGACGGACCGCATCATCCAGTACATGCGCCACACCGGCCAGGGGCTCCTCATCTATCCC
Organism: Candidatus Hydrogenedentota bacterium; assembly: GCA_903837785.1. Classification (GTDB taxonomy): domain Bacteria; phylum Hydrogenedentota; class Hydrogenedentia; order Hydrogenedentales; family CAILVY01; genus CAILVY01. The sequence continues at coordinate 4,300 of CAILVY010000380.1, read as the reverse complement.
ATGGCGTGGTACGAAGGACCGCAGTTCCCCAGCAAACACGAACCTTCCGACGGGTTCGACTGCCTCGTGACTCCCGATCGCAGGCAATACGCGCGCTGGACCACGCACCCCGAGGACTGGTACGCGGGCTTCCTCGAACGTCTCGGCCGCGAGGGGCTCGAGTTCCAGGGCGCGCTCACGCTGCTTCGGCTGGGCAGCCTGATGCAACGGATGAAGGTCGATCTCGCCGCGATTCAGGCGGGCGCCGAGACGATTAACAACATGACCTGGAACGACAACGTGCAGGCCAGCACGAACGACTGGACGCCGTTCTACAACGCGATCAACTTCGCTCCGGTCGCGGAACAGCTCAAGGCCAAAGGCCCCGCGGCCCCCAGTTCGGTCCTGCCGGCGCTGGCCTATGGCGAACGTACCGGCCCGGCGAATCACATGGGGGCGATCTTCAATCCGCTGCATCCCGTGGTTCAGGAAGCCATCCTCCGCTTCGTGCGTGAGATCGGCGAGCGCTACGGGAAGTACCCCGCCTTCAAAGGCATTTCGCTGAACATGTTCTCCTCGTGCATGTGCTGGTTCGGCTCGATCCATCTCGGCTATGACGACTACTCGATCCGGCTCTTCGAAGAGGAGACCGGCATTCACGTCCCCGTCGATGCGAAAGCCCCGGACCGCTTCTCGCGGCGTTATCAGCACCTCACGTATGCGTGCCGGCCCGCGTGGGTGGGCTGGCGTTGCCGCAAGATTCGCCAACTCTTCGGGAAGATCCGCGAGGCGTTGGCCGAAGGACGGGCAGACCTGCGGGTCACGATCACCCTGTGGGACGAAACCACCGTGCCGGGCACCCTCGGCATGCCCACCGCCGCCCATCAGATCGGCGCGCGCCCGTCCATGTTCGAGTTCTTCCGTGACGCAGGGATCGACATCACCCTCTACAACGACGAACCGGGACTCGAAATCGACCGCGGCATGGGCAATCCGCGCGACCGCGGCGGCCACGGCGGAAATCCGGCGGGCGGCGTCACCCTGCCGCCCGAAGAAACAACGATGTACCGCGATTTCGACTTTCTGGATCAGCCCGCGCTGGATGCTTTCCATGCCCAGCCGCTGCCCGGCGCGTTCATCTTCAATTGTTGGGTGGAAGCCTGGGGAAAACACGTCTGGTTCACGCCCGAAGACCATGACCCGAATCTGGCCGCCGCGTCCCTCATGGACGGCAAACCGGCCGACGGCGTGCTGCGCATGAACTCCGAGTATCCAGAAGACGGGTTCTGGTGGGATTCGCAACTGCGAATCACCCCGCCCTTTCCCGCCGGCGATCACTTTCTCGAACCGTTCGCCCAAGCCCTGGCCGACCTGGACGCCTGCCGCATCACCCGGGGCGGACTCTTCCTCGACAAGGCGCACACGGAACAAACGCGGCGCTTTGCGAAGGCCTATCGCGCCCTCCCCCGCAAGAAGTTTGAAACGGTCGGGCAGGACACGGATCCCGTGGCCGTGCGCACCCTCGTGGACGGAGGACTGCGCTACGGCTACGCGATTAATCGCGAGTACTACCCGGTGAACGTGGAGTTCAGCTTCGCAGCGATTCCGAAAGCACTCCGCGATCTTTCGACGGGCGAAACCCTCGCGCCACAGCAACGCTGGACGCGCGAACTGGGGCCCTATGAGCTCTTCTCGTTCAGCATGGATCCGGAATCAGACATGGCCGGATTCTCCGTCATGCCGCCCGCGGACATCGTGCGCGGCCTGACGGACGAAACGCACGAAGTCCTGGAAGCGTTTCAGCGGGTGCGGGCCGCCGGACAGATGATTCCCGGCATGGACTCCCTCGAACAGCGCATTCGCCTTGCGTTCGATCAGGGCCGCTGGGCCTGGCTCCGGCGCGCCTTGAGCAGTTACATCGCGCGCAAGGCCCAGTCGTTGCAGCCGAAGCAGGCCTAGGCGGTCGAGCCCGTCCGGTACCCGGCGAGATCGAGGACAACGTAGCGGTAGCCGAGCCGCTTGATCGAATCGACGATCTGCTGGCGCGTGGGCGCTTCGAGCGCCTTGCCGAAATCGTCCAGCTCGATCTCGATGCGGCAGAGGTCGCCGTGATGACGCGCGCGGTACTGATGGAAGCCCAACCGCTTCAGCAACTGCTCCGCTCGCTCAACCTTGAGCATGTCCTGGATGTCGAGCCGCTGTCCTTTGGGGAAACGCGAGGACAGGCACGCGAAGCTGGCCTTGTTCCAGGTGGGCAGACCGCGGCGCTGGCTCAGTTGCCGAATCTCCTCCTTGCCGAGCCCCGCTTCCGCGAGCGGCGCAACCACCCGGTGTTCCCGCGCGGCCCGCGAACCCAGCCGGGTCGGATCGAGGGCATCGTCCGCGATTTCGCCGTAGGCCAGCGCGGCAATGCCGTGATCGCGCGCATAGGCGTCCATCTTCGCGAAAAGCTCCGACTTGCAGAAATAGCAGCGGCGCCCGTCGTTCTTGAGGTACTCCTCATTCTCGAATTCGGTGGTCGAGATCACCTGGAAATTCCAGCCGCGCGCCTGCGCCAGTGCCGACGCCTCCGCCAGTTCTTCCCGCGGGATGCTGGGCGAATCCGCCAACACGATGTGCGCATTCGCGCCGAGGGCCTCGTGCGCGACATCGGCGAGATACGTCGAATCCACGCCCCCGGAATACGCCACGGCGACCGATCCATATTCGGCCATGCTGCGGAGCAAGGTTGCCTCTTTCGCCATCGCCCATTCTGTCACTGCTTCAGCCATGCACGCACTCCAATCAGCCTGCTTTCCTCAGGAAACATCCTGCCCGCCTTCCCTCATCCCGCTCTTGGATTATAGCCTGCCCCGCGCCTCTGAAAACACCCGGGAGCCGTGCTGTCAGGTTGAATCCCGGCGCAGCCCTGCCGTAGTGTCTGCCTGTGCGGAACGATAGGGAGGAAACGCCATGGCCGCCGAACTCACGCCCGAACTGGTGAACAAGCTCTTGTCCGTGGACAGCCCCACGGTTTCCAATGCCATCGAGAAGTTCAAAGTGCGGCCCCGCCGCCAGGGATTCATGGGGCCGAACATCGTCTGCCGCTTCCCCGATCTCGGGCCGGTCGTGGGTTATGCCACCACGTGCACGATTGTCGAATATGACGAGCGTCATCCGCCCGATCCCAAGGAACGCTACAAGTGGGTCGAGTCCATCGCCAAGTCACCCAAGCCGGCGGTCTGCGTCGTGAAGGACACGTGCCACCGGAAGGGGTGGTACTCGCACTGGGGCGAGATTGTGGGGACGCAGGTGCAGGTGCTGGGCGCGTCGGCTATTATCACGGACGGGGCGGTCCGCGACCTCGAAGCGCTTCACCGCATCGGAATGAAGACGTGGAGCGAACACGTGGTCGTCTCGCACGGGCACATCGACGTCGGCCAGGCGGACATCCCGGTCGAGGTGGGCGGGCTCATGATTCATCCCGGCGACATTCTGCACGCGGACTGCAACGGCGTCGTGTCGATTCCCGTGAAGATTCTGGCTGATCTGCCCGCCGCCATCGATGAAGTCCTGAATAACGAGGCCAAGACCCTGAAGCATCTTCGTGAACACGGCTACGACCTCGAAGCGCACCGCCGGCAGATCGAGCACTGAGCGCGGGGCGGACCCGCAATCCGTTAATCCGCGGGAAAGCCGAAGAACTCGAACACGTCCGCGTATTCCGCGCGGATGCGCTCGGGCGTCAATCCCCACTGATCCAGCGAGTAGCGGTGTCGGCTTTTGAACGCGCGCATCTGCCCGGGCTGCGCCCGCAGGCAGGCGTCAAACCCAGTGGACAGCGGCAGCTTCAAACGCCCGTACAATGCCCGCACGACCTGCTCGGGGTCCGCCGTCAGGTCGTCATAGCGGACGAAGGCGTGGCGCTCTTCCGGCCACTGCGGCAGCCGCTCCATCAGATAGCGGTAGTAGCGGTCCGTCATCTCCATCGCCATGTCGCGCAGGCGGAAGCCCTGCGGATCGTTGTCAAAGGCCTTCCAATAGAAGGACAAGAGGCTGATCACGGACGGGATCGCCTCGCTGGGTTTGCGCACGTTGCACACGACTTTCGCGTCTGGAAACGCCCGGTTGATCGCCTCGATTTTCGCGCTGAACAACGGATTCTTGGACAGGAACCGCTTCTGGGGGCCGTGGACATAGAGGTGGCGCTGCACGCACGCCTTGTACTGCGCCATGACGCGATCCTGTTCCGCGATCGGGACGTCCGTATCGAAATGCGCGAGCGCCCACAGCCGTTCGGGGAACGGAAAGGGCAACAACAGGAAGACGGAGGCGAGGAACG
>CAILVY010000379.1 GCA_903837785.1 Candidatus Hydrogenedentota bacterium | reverse complement strand
CTTCTCCTTCTCCTTCTCCTTCTCCTTCGCCTTCGCCTTCGCCCTCGCCCGGAATCAGCACCTCGGCATAGAACTGCTCAAGACAATTCTCGAAGATCCAATAGTGCGCCTGATACGTCAGGCGAAAGCCATCCTCATCTTCGTAGGCCGTGGGCAGACTCGGATAGTCCTGATTGCCTCCGGGGTACGGCACGTAATCCGTGTCGGGGCCGCCAGGCGAAGGGACCCCGCCCGGTTCCCATATCGGCGGATTGCCCAAGCGACACTGCAGGACGCCCCAATTTTGCACGTATGCGCAACGGGGGGTACGCCGGGCGATGTCCAGTTTTCGCTGCCCCAGCATCACCATGACTTCGTTGAAGCGCCGTTGGGACACCTCCTTGATTTCCAGGACGTCGGAATAGGTTTCCCGGATGCGTCCCGGATCAAGATAGTCATAGTCCGCAAGCAGCACTTCAGCGTTTGGGTTGGCCGCCTGGATTGTATCCACCACAGTTTGCAGAGCCGTCTCGATTTCCCCGAGTTTCTCTCCCAGTGTGCCCGCGGAGACCGTGTCCAGGTCGTATTGATAGGCGAGGTAGAGGGTATCCATCGCGCCCAACGCCAGGTGAACCACCTCGGCCTCGGGAAAACGTTGCACCCCCTCCGTCAACGAATCCAATTCATGATACTTGTTCTCCGCCCATGCCAGGGCTGATGCATAGCCTGAACACGTAAACGAACCCGCAACCTGGTACTGGGCGTACCCGTGGTCCTGCAGCACCTGCTCGTACACGCCCCAGAGATAGGCATCCTTCAGCCACTGGTCCCCGACGAGCAGGATGCCGAACTGCCCATCGCACGGCTCGCACCCCCCGCCGTCCGTCTGCTGTCCGGGATCGAGGGCCGCCGAAACAAACGCGTTGAATTGGCTGGCATCGTGCGGCGCGGCGTTGAATTCCCCCGCGTTGCAGACCCCGTCCGAGTCGGCATCCCCGTCGTAGGCGAGCCATCGGGCGGCGGAGCGGTCGAAGATGGCGGGGTCAATCACCGGGAATCCCGGCAGTTCCCGGGTCGAGTCGGTGATAATCCGGATCGTCCGTTCTTCGCCCGTCGTGGTGAGCCCAACCGCCGCCCGCACAAAAATGTCCCGGGCAATGAACAGCGAGTAGTAAATGGCCGGCACCTGGTCCGCAATGTAATTCATCGTGGCGAGGTTGTTGTCGTAGGCCGCGCGCACACAGCAATAGGCCGGACGGGTGGGATTGGCGAGAATAGTATCCAGTAGCCGCGCCTGCGCCGTGTCAATGATGAAGTTGTCATCGGAATCCGCGGTGTTGGGATCGGCATCGACGATCGGCAGCAAATACATCAGCCGCAGCGCATTTTCCGCCCCCGCCAGAATGATATCCCCATCGCACTCCGTTTCGCAGGGAGCATTATCGCAATAAAGCCCCCGGCCAACGCCCGCCGGCGCTCCCACTGCCACTCCCCCGTACAGCGCCAGCAGTCCGGCCGCAAGCACACCTCGCCAGCGCAAGAAGCCCGTGATACGCCGTCCGCCCATCTTCGTCCCTCCTGGGGCTCCCTCCCGGACAGAAGCCTGTGGCCACCGCCGGGGCCAAGGAGACTGGGTCATGTTAAGGATAATAACTCTCGGGACTCCACTCTCTCGATCCTATGGACCCCGGACACGGCATGCCGGGTTTCATCGGCGCCTGCTCCAACCGCGCAATCCCGGGAATGCCTGATGAACATAAAGCGTTGCTATGGCAACAGCGCAGGACAAAGCCATTTGGGCGAGTGTATACAAAGGAGGATGACAACATGAGACACGTGTCAACCATTACAAAGACCTTGCCGGCAAGAGCACAGACCCATCCCAGTATCGGGGACAGCATCAAGGGATTTCTGAGCGATCCCCTTGGGGTAATCCGGCTTCACTTGGGAAAGGACGGCGCGGCCGAGTAGTATTTTCAACGCTCCGGGGCCCCGGTGCGCCGCACCGGGGCGAACCCGTTATTGTGCAGGCGGAAACGGAAGCGTGAAGACGAAGCGCGTCCCGGCGGCATGGGGCTCGGCGTGGATTTCACCGCCGTGCCGGAGGATAATCTGCTGCACGATGAATAAGCCAAGACCGGTTCCGTTCTTTCCGGAGAGTTCCGTTCCGTCGTAGCGCTGGAATTTCTCGAAGAGCCGTGGAAGCCGCTCCGGCGCGATGGGATTGCCCTCGTTCCAGACGCCAAGTTCCACACGGTCGTCCAGCACACGGCCGTCCAGGACAATCCGTCCGCCTTCCCTGCCGTACTTGATGGCGTTGCCCACAAGGTTCTCATAAACCACCCGCAGGAGATTCACGTCTGCCAATACCCGGAGCCCATCGGGAAGGGCGTTCTCCAGGGACATTTTCCGAAGATGCGCCGAAGCCTCCAAACGGCGGCACACGGGCTCAACCACCTCTGCGGCAAGCTCCTGCAGTTCCGGGTAAATCGTCAACTCGCCCCGTTCGATGCGCGCCAGCTGCAGATAGCTCTCCGTGATCTCTTCGAGATGCCGCAGCACGCCCAGCACAATGGAGACCCCCTCCCGTTGTTCCGCGCTCAGATCGCCATAGTCGCCCTCCAGGAGCAGTTGAACGTTCAACAGGCCCGAGCCCAGCGGACTCCGGAATTCGTGCGAGACAAACCCGAGCATGTCCATGTAATACCGGTTTATGCGCTCCATCTCCTCCTTCTGCTGCAGCATGTCGTTCCGGTCCCGGGCGATCGTCTCGGCCATCGCGTTAAACGATGACGCCAGCGCGCCCACCTCATCGCTCGTCCGGACACGGGCGCGCGCCCCATAGTCGCCCGCGGCAAAACGCTGCGTCGCCCGATCCAGCGTGGACACTTGCTTCAGCGTCCGGCGGGTCACGCCGTACATGAGAACGAAGGCGAGAAACATGAGCGTGAGCAGGACTCCGGTCACCGCAAACAGCGTGTCACGGCGTCGATCCGTGTAGATGCGCTCCAATTCGCCGACATAGAGGATGCCCACCACCTTCCCCGCGGAATCGCGAATCGGGTCATAGCGGGACAGGTACCAGTCCGAGACGACCCAGGCCCGGCCGCTCCACGATTCCCCCGAGGCCAGCACGCGCTCCTGCACTTCGTCCGAGGCGCGCGTGCCAAGCGCACGTTGCCCGTTCTTCAGTAGCACTGTCGTGGCTACCCGCTCCGATCCCAGGAAGATCGTCACTGTGCCCGCACGCCGCCCCTTGTAGAATCGATCCTCGAAAAGCGTCTGCTGCACTTGATCCACAATCTCGTTCCTGCCGTTCATGAGCAAGCCCGCCAACAGAATCCCCACCGCCTGGCCGCTGCCGTTCCGAATGGACTTCGCGGCGAAGGCCAGCAGCGCATCCGAGGGCCGGTCTGCCACGCGGCACCGCGCCGCGAAGGCTGCACCCGCACGCGCCACCTGCTCACCGGACAACACGAGAAAACCCCGGTGCGCTTCACCGTCCGCCAACACTTCCTCCAGCCCGGGCAGCTCAAACCGATCGCCGCATGCCTCCGAATCCGCACGGCGGAACACGGTGCCATCGGGACGGATCACCGCGAGAAGATCCAGGTGCCAGTGGTCCTTGGCCCGGCGCAGAAGCGCATCGATTGTGTGTTCCTGAGTTGTTCCGACCGCCTCGGAAAAAGTTGTGTCGGCCAGAATATCGGCGGCGGCGGCAACCCGGTCCTGATGCCGCTGCAGCACCGCCCAGGCGGAACGGATATTGCGCTTCATGCGCTCCGTCGTCTGGGTGATCACCAGTTGGTTGATCCAATACGCCTGCAAGCCAATGACGGCCGCCGTGATCAGCGCAAACACCAGTAGGAACTGCAGGCCGAACTTCGTGCGTAATTTCATGCGTCGCCTTCCTGAAAACGCCTTCGAGTATAACACCCGCGGCCGAGTCTCCAGGAAAGCATCGAAGTTGTCTCTCAGGTACCTTAATCGGGCTGGACGCAGATCCAGCCCGATAATTGCACTTGACTTAAAATCTCCACGGTTCTAGATTATAAGAGTTGCCTAGATCATGTATAGTGCGAGGAGTCCAATGCCCGGGGCAAAGACACGGAAGGGGCAAGTTCCAGTTTTCGCCCGCTCATGTGTCTTGATTGCAGGAAGCGAGTTCTGGATTACACAGGGTTATGGAATTGGATCATCAGATCTTGTCTGCCCAATTGGGGAACCAGGCGGCCTTCGCAGACCTGCTGAATCAACACTACAACCTCGTCTACGGGTTGGCCTTGAGCATCGTCAGAGACGGGGCGGCCGCGGAGGACATTGCCCAGGAAGTCTGGCTGGCGGTTTGGATGAACCTCGGCCAGTTGCGTAATGCCCGGGTTTTTCCGTTTTGGCTCCGGAGAATTGCACGCAATTGCGCGTTGAACTGGCTTCGGGATGAGCGATACCGCAAAGCCCTGGCCGAGGGCCCGGCCCAGCGCGCGGCCAATAACCTCGATGCGGGCAATCCGTGCCGGGCCGCCGGCCGGCAAGAGGAGTTCCAGCGCCTGCTCGGGGCCATTTCGGCCCTCTCCCCCAAGTTGCGCGAGGCAATGACTTTCCACTTTCTCCAGGGACTGAGCGTCGCCGATTCTGCGGCCGCCCTGGGAATTACGGAGCACTCCATGAGAAAACGCATTCAAATGGGATGCCGGCGGCTGCAGGATAAGCGAAGGCGGGAATCGGAATTCGACTTGCGGCCCCTGCCGGCGGAATCGTCCATTCCGGCCATGGAACGAATTATGTCGGGCCTCGCGATCGGCCCAACGGTTCCCGCCGTCGCCAAATCCCTGTCTCCTGGACGAGACTTCCTCCTCGTGTCCCATCATCTGTATCATGGCGGTTCCTTTTCGAGCGTGGCCAGCGCGGGCCTGAAGACGGCGCTCTGCAAAGCCGCAGCCGTATTGTTGCTCGTTGCCGTGCTCGGCGCGGGAACCGGCGCCGCAGTACTCGTAACCCTGACTCCTTCCATCTCACACGGTTACAAGGACCCGCGCGTCGATGACCCAGCCTGGTACCAAGGCTCCGGAGTCGCGTTTCGCCGCATTCTGGACGATCCGGAAAAGGGCAATTACCTCTTGATTAGGCGCGTTATTCCGGGCTATCCGGCCGATCAGGCTGGTCTGCGTAAGGGCGACCGAGTAGTGGAACCGCCCCTGGCCAGGGATACGCCGGAAGGCCAGCTCTTCGCGGGACGCGCCGGCAGCAGGATTCGCATTGCCGTCATGCGCCCGCAGCCCGATGGCACGGAGAAACGCCTCGTCTTGAATCTCACGCGCGGCTTTGTGCCGAAGCACCTTCTGGACGAAGCCAACGCCGCGATGATGGCGGAAGAACACTCCGCACAGAGTGACAGGAAGTAACAGGAAAACCGCGGGTGCGCGGTTGTACATGTGAAGGAGATTCAACATGAGAACCCTTTTCGTTGTTGCAGGCGCCTGCCTCTTGGTCGCCGTGCCGGTCACCGCGGACATCTGGCACGTCAACAAGGCCAACCACAGCGGCGTGGAGGACGGCCTGACGTGGGCAACGGCCTACTCCACAATCCAGGCCGCCGTGAACGCCGCCGAAATCTACCGCAACGACGAAATCTGGGTTGCCGCGGCGACTTACGACGAGGAACGTTATGCGCCAACGCTCCCCTGGTGGGTCGACATGGGTGCGCTGATGATGAGGGAGGGCGTGCACCTCTATGGCGGCTTTGCCGGCGTCGAGACAAGCCGGGACCAGCGCGATTGGAGCGCCCACGAAACCATCATTGACGGCAAGACCGCTCGGGGCGGGCTGCCCGCCTACTTCGTGATCATGGGCGCGGACAACGCCACCCTCGACGGATTCACCGTCTCCGGCGGAGCAACCGACGAGATGAATGAAATGCTCTATTGTGCCGGCATGAACAATGATTCCGTTTCCCCGTGTGTTCAGAATTGCACGTTCAAGGACTACTGCTCTGCCACGTACAATTCGGCCGTATACAATTTCGGCATGCACAACTTCGCTGCCTCCCCTGTGGTGGCTGACTGCACGTTCATCGGCGCCCCACGGCGCGGAGAGTTTCGGAACAACACTGTCGGCATGGGCAATGACCGATCTTCAGCGCACGTGAGCGGTTGCCGGTTTCTCAACAATGTTCAGGGCATCTACAGCAGCGGAGGCGATGAAACGAGCCCTATTGCGCCGCGAATCGAAGAGTGCACTTTCCAATGGAACCGGCAGGGAATTACGAACCGGTATTCCGATGCGGCCGTCGTGCGTTGCACATTCGATGCCAACATGGGATCCAGTGATATAATGGGTGTCGCGGCCTATGAATCTTCTTCGAACTCGGCCTACCAGGACTGTATCTTCTCCGGCAATGTTGGCGGCTATGGCGGCACAATGCATGCCTATGCCCGGGAGACAATCTGCCTCGACCGCTGCCTCTTCCTGGGGAATCGCGGCAATAGAGGCGGTGCATTCAATCTGTCCGGCGCTTCGGCAATCCTCACCGGTTGTGCGTTTGAAGACAACTCCGGACAAGAGGGCGGAGCCGCCAGGATCTATGCGGCCCAGGCCACTTTCATCAATTGCCTCTTCGCCCGGAACTCGGCAAAGCACGGCGGAGCGGCCCTGGGTCAGGACGGCGCGCTCCTGCGATTCCTGAACTGCACGTTCTTCGGCAATGCAGCGGAGGAAGAGGGCGGATGCCTCTACAGCCCGTCCTGGGGATGGCTCTCGCTTACGAACTGCATCTTGTGGGGAAATTCGCCCGAGGACATGCTGCACGGCGCCGATGTGCGCTTCTCCAATCTGCAAACCGCCTTCCCCGGCGCGGGGAATCTCTGTGTGGACCCGCGGTTCGCAGATGCGGCCGGCGGCGATCTGCGGCTCCTGCCCGATTCGCCCTGCATCGACAGCGGGACTTCTGCCGGCACCCCCACGCTCGATTATGAAGGCGCCATTCGGCCCTATGGACGGACGGACATGGGCGCCTACGAGTTCTTGGGAATGCTGCAAGACTTGGACAGCGACACCGACGGACTCCCCGATTACTGGGAGTTGGACAATGGCCTGAACCCCTACGAGAGCAATGGCGCCGACGGCCCGGAGGGCGACCTGGATGCGGACGGCATTGCCAACGCCGAGGAGTGGATGAACGGCACCTCCGCGAACAATACCGACACGGACGAGGACGGCATCGCCGATGCGGACGAGGCGCTCTGCGGCCTGAATCCGCGCGATCCGGCAGACGCCCAGTACGACATGGACGGCGACGGCCTCAGCAATCTCGACGAAATCATCCAATACTCCACGGATCCCCAACATCCCGACAGCGATGCCGACGGCATGGCCGATGGCTGGGAGGTGAACCACGGCCTGCTGCCGCTGCTGGATGACGCAGAGGGCGACCCGGATAATGATGGCCTCAGCAATGTGCAGGAGTCGCGCCTGGATTCCGATCCGCATGACGATGCGGTGCCGCCCAGTGAGGTCTTTGTGGACTTCACGGGCAGCGATCTCAGCGGTGACGGTTCGGCCGCCTATCCTTGGGCGACGATCGGCCTGGCGATGCTGCGGGCAAGCGTTGAGGCTTATGCGACGCATCCGGTGACGATTCACGTGGCCGGCGGTGTCTATGCCGAGAGAGTCGTCTTCGCGCCCCACGTCACCCTCGCGGGCGCGGGCGCGGGACTCACCGCGATCCAGTTCTACGATGAGGCGGAGGATGAACATGTGACGATCGACGGCGCGGACAACACGGCCTTGCGCGATTGCACGGTCCGGCTTGCCGGCTTCTATACGGACAGCACTGTCCTCGTGCGCGTCAACGACGCGGCCATGCAAATGAACCGCGTCACGATGGATGGCAATGACAACCTGTACTCCCTTGGCCTGCTCATCTCCGGCGCGAACTCTTCCGGCTCCCTCATCCAGGAATGCGTGTTTCGGCGCCTGCACTTCGGCATCCAGGCCGTAAACACCGGCGCCAACATCACCCAATGCACCTTCGACGGCATCCGCGGCGACGCGGTGTTCATCCGCTTGCCCGAGGGCTACAAGTCCGGCACGGCCTTGACCCCGCTCCTCGGAGACGCCGAACAAAGCAGCGCGAGCGGAAGAAACACCTTCCGCAGCATCTTCGGCAATCTCGTCATCAACATGAGCCCGCAGCTCACCCTCGCGGAAAACAACGACTGGGGGACGTATACCCGAGAAGCCATCCAGCAACACCTCAGCGGCCCCGTGGACTTCGAACCTTTCATCGGCGAGGGCGAGGGCGAGGGCGAGGGCGAGGGCGAAGGCGAAGGCGAAGGCGAAGGCGAAGGCGAAGGCGAAGGCGAAGGAGAAGGAGAAGGAGAAGGAGAAGGAGAAGGAGAAGGAGAGGGTGAGGGTGAGGGAGAGGGAGAGGGAGAGGGAGAGGGCGAAGGCGAAGGCGAAGGCGAGGGTGAGGGTGAGGGTGAGGAAACGGGTCATGGATGCTTCGGCGGCAAAGTCCGTCAGGCTGCACCTGGCACTCCCAGGAGTGCGGGCGGCGACATCTTGCTGCTCGCCTGCACCGCCTTGGGCATGCTCGGCCTCGCCGCCGGCCGTAAGCACCACTGACCGCGTCCTCGGACTCTGGCGCTTTCAGCTTGAAAACGGCGCTTCGGCCCTGTAGCGTGTTTCGAGGTTCGGGAGGCTGCAGGCCATGCTGGAAGTGTTCGGGATGCTCGATCGGGCCATGTCCACGTCGATGACGCTCGATGTCGGCGTGAAGCTGGCTGTGGCGTGGATCTTGGCGGGGATGGTTGGATACGAACGCCAGCACAAGGGCCAGGCCGCCGGGCTCCGGACGCACATCCTCGTCTGCCTCGGCGCAACAATGCTCATGGACGTCTCGAACCGGCTGGCCCTGGAATGGGCCGCCGCGCACTCGTCGATCTGGCTCGATCGCGGCCGGATTGCCGCGGGCATCATCATGGGCGTGGGCTTTCTGGGGGCCGGCGCCATCCTCCATCACGACCGCGAACAGCACGGCCTCACGACCGCCGCGATGATCTGGTTTGTGGCCGCACTGGGCGTGGCCATTGGCGCGGGCTACTTCGGAATGGCCATCATCGCGACCGGCTTCGCGCTGATCGTCGTGGTGGGCCTCGGCGCCCTTGAGCGATTCATGCCATCCCGCGGCTATTTCCTGCTCGATCTCCGTTTGAATCGCGAAGACGTGGATCTCGAATCCATTCGCCGCGATATTGCCGCGATGGGGCGCCTCCGCGTCTCGCTGGCGCGGGTGCAATGCGCCTGCGCGGAGACTGAGGTGCAGCTCACGTATCGTATCGAAGCCAGCAACGCCCGTTCCTTTGATGTGCTTGTGAAACTGCTCCACAAACGCTTTGCATCGGCCTCGTCGCTCACGTTGGAACGGCAGAACTGAATCCGTAGTCAAAAGAAGCGGTGCACTCCGTGTGATGGCGTCTGAAAGGAAGAAGCTATGCGTGTTCGTCTGAGTCTTGCAGTTGCGTTGGCCGCGCTGATGGCGTGCAGTGCCTTTGCCGAGGATTGGCCGGCCTATCGCCACGACAACGCCCGAAGCGCCGTGACGAAGGAATCCCTGGGCCCGCAATTGAACGCGCAATGGGTCTTCACCCCGCCGCATCCGCCGGAACCGGCCTGGCCGGGCGAACAAAAAGAAAAACCGCGGGTGCGCTTCGACGAGGCCTATCACGTCGCCGCGGCGGGAGACGCCGTCTTCTTCGGAACCTCGTCCGACAACTCCGTGTACTGCCTGGACGCCGCCACGGGAGAACTGCGGTGGTCGGTCATTCTTGGCGGCCCGATTCGCGTGGCCCCGGCCGTGGACGCCGGCCGCGTCTATGTCGGCAGCGATGACGGCTATGTCTATTGCCTCGATGCGAAGGACGGCGCGGAGCTGTGGCGCGTGCGCGCGGCGCATCGCCCGGATCAACTCATCGGCAACGGGCGAATGATTTCGATGTGGCCGGTGCGCACGGGCGTCCTCATTGAGAATGGCATCGCCTATTTCGGCGCCGGCGTCTTCCCGCACGAGGGCTTGTTCCTCTGCGCCGTGAAGGCGGACGACGGAACCATCCTCTGGCGCAATGACAGCTACGGCGATGAGGGCTACAAGCTGGATTACGGCGGGCTCTCCCCGCAGGGGCCCTTGCTCGCTTCCCGCGACAAGCTCTTTGTGCCTTCGGGCCGCGCGGTGCCCGCCGCCTTCAACAAGAACGACGGCGCCTTCATCACGTTCATGCCGGCAGGGCATTCCGGCGGCACCTGGGCCATGCTCACGGACGACCGCCTCGTGGCCGGCGTGGACGGCAAGCTGGCCTTCGACGCGGACAAGGCCAAGCCCGAAAAAGACCCCGCGTACGCGTGGTATCCCGGCCTTGATCTCGTCGTCGACGGCAACAACGTCTATGTCTCCACTTGGGACGACCTCCTCGCCCTGGATCGGAGCCGATTCGCAGAAGCCGAGCAGCGGCATGCGGATGCTTCGGCGGATCAACGAAAAGTCCAAAGCCGCATCGACGGCATCGCCGCGAGGCTAAAGGCGGCAGCGGACACGGAGAAACCGGCGCTCCAGAAGGAGCAGCAGGACTTGGAGCAGCAGGCCCAGGCCCTCCAGGGCCAGATGAATGAACAAGTAACCTCTGTAACGCGCTGGAAGCGCCCCTGCTTGCAGCATAATACGATGGCGCTCGCAGGGCAGACGCTCTTCCTCGGCGGAGACGATGCCCTTGCCTCCGCGGACCCAAGCACTGGCGCTGAGCTGTGGAAAGCGCCTGTGAACGGCCGCGTGTGCGGCCTCGCCGTGGCGAATGGACGCCTCTTCGCCAGCTTGGACATAGGCGCCATCCTCTGTTTCGCGCCGCAACAGGCCACGCCGCGCGAAACGCGCCTGGCCGTCGCGCCGCCGGCGCCCGAGCAACAGGATTCGGGCATCGGCCACGCCGCCGAACAGATCCTGAAGGCCTCCGGCGTCAGCCAAGGGTTCTGCCTCGTGTACGGCTGCGGCACGGGTCGGCTTGCCATGGAACTCGCGCAGCGCAGCGAACTCCTGATCGTGGGCGTGGACCCCGATGCACAACGGGTCGCTGAAGCCCGAACCCTGCTCACGGCCGCGGGGCTCTACGGCACGCGCGTCACAGTGCAGCAGGGCGAGTTCGGGAAACTGCCCTATGCCAATTACTTCGCCAACCTGATCGTCTCCGAGCGCATCCTGGCCTCCGGCAAACCGGAAGGCGTGCCCGCCGAATTGCAGCGCATGCTGAAGCCCTGCGGCGGCGCGCTGTGTCTCGGCGGCGGCGATTTCGAGGCCGCGGCCGCGCGCGATTGGCTGGCGCTCTCCCCCGAGTTCACGCCCGAGTTGGGCGAGCATTTCATCAAAGTCACCCGTGGCCCGCTTCCCGGCGCCGGCAAGTGGACCCATCAGTACGCCGACCCGGGCAACACCGCCTGCTCGGACGAGATGCGCGTGAAAGGGGCGCTCGGCGTCCTCTGGTACGGCCTGCCGGGCCCGGAGAAGATGGTTGAACGCCACGCGCGCGCGGCCGCGCCGCTCGCGATGGACGGACGCCTCTTCATCCAGGGCGAGCACACAATCATGGCCTATGACTCTTACAACGGCTTGAAGTTGTGGGAGCGCGCAATCCCCGGCGCCGTCCGCGTGCGCGTGGACTCGGATATGGGCAATCTCGCCATGAGCGCCGACGGGCTCTTTGTGGCCGCCATGGACAAATGCATCAAACTCGACCCCGCCACCGGCGAGATTCTGAACACGTTTGCCCTGCCCGACACGTCGGGCAAGGCCCGCCGCTGGGGCTACATCGCTTGTGTGGGCGACACGCTCTACGGCTCGGTCGCCGCCCCCCTGAGCGAGGAATACGGCCAGGCCTGGGATGACCTCGTGGACGACGACGGAACCTGGGCCGATTTCGAGACGATCGAGCGGCAACGCGCCCTGAGCGCGGAACAGCGCAACGAACTCAAGCGCATGCTGGCCGACAACCCCGCGCCGGACGGCAAGGCCTTCTGGGACGCGCAACACAGCGGCTTCTTCTGGCGCGCGATGACCGCATGGCCTGCCTGGGGGAGTGTGAAGGCCCCCGTGGGCGCCGTCACCGAACGCATCATGGCCAGCACCACGCTGTTTGCGCTCGATGCGAAAACCGGCGCGCTCCGCTGGCGTTCCGACGGAAAAGCCATCGCCCATCCCGCCATCGCCATCGGCGACGGCATGCTGTACTTCGCCGACTGCGCGGCCACGGACGAACAAAAACACCGCGCCATGGAGGAACGCAACGCGCTGATTCAGCGCGGCGTCTGGGAAAAGGAAGGCATCGAATACGGGCCGGAAGACGCTGACGTGCGCGTAGTCACCGCGCTCGACGCGGCCACGGGCGAGAAGCGTTGGGAACGGATCATGGATCTGACGGGGTGCGGCGGCGACCGCATGGGCGCGGCATACAAGGACGGCATACTGTGCTTCCTCGGCTGCTTCAGCAATCACGACCGCGACCTCTTCAAGAAGGGGGATCTGGCGTGGCGCCGCATCACCGCCGTGTCCGGCAAGGATGGCGCCGACCTGTGGTCGCGGCCGCTCAATTATCTGCGCCGCCCCGTCGTCGTGGGCGACAAAATCCTGATCGAGCCCCGGGCCTGCGGCCTGCGCGACGGCGTCGTCCAAACCCGGCTGCATCCGCTCACGGATGCCGAATCGACCTGGGAGTACGTGCGGCCCGGGCACTGCTGCAGCGCCACGAGCGCCTGCCCCAACATGTTCTTCCTGCGCGGCTACTTCCTGTGGTACTACGACCTCAACCGGGATCAGGGCATGCTGCCCTTCGGCGGTATCCGCCCGGGATGCTGGATCAATACGATTCCAGCCAATGGACTCGTGCTCTTCCCCGAAGCGGATGCCGCGTGCACGTGCTCGTATCCCATCCGGGCAACCGTGGCACTCGAACCCAAGGAAGAGTTCCACACGTATTCGCTGTGCGTGCAGAACGGCCCGATGACGCCCGTCAAGCATCTCGCCGTCAATTTCGGCGCGCCCGGCGATTGGCGTGACGCGGACGGCACCCTGTGGTTTGCGTATCCGCATCCGCCCAGCACCCAGTGGTACAAGTACGGCGTGGGCTTTGATCTGGAAGAACAGTTCTCCGGGAGCAAGGCCTACTTCAGCCGCGATTTCCAAGGCATGGATCTCAAAGCCGCCGGGAGACCTTGGGTCTTCGCATCAGGCGCGCGCGGCATGAAATCCTTCTCGCTGCCCCTGCTCGGCGATGGCGACAGTCCGGGAACCTACACAGTGCGGCTCTACTTCGCGGATACGGAGAATTCGAAACCGAAGCACCGCGTCTTCGCGGTCAAGCTTCAGGGCGAAACTTGCGTGAAGAATCTCGACATCGTCCGAGAAGCCGGACAGAACACCGGACTCGTCAAGGAATTCCGCGGCGTGAAAGTGGTCAAAGCGCTCCTCGTGGAGCTTGAGGCCAGGAACGACACGGCCAACGCGAACGAAGCCCCGATCATCAATGGCATCGAAGCGATCCGGGAGAACTGAAGCGCGCCCGCGAAATTGCGCTACAATAAGAACGGTATGCAGTGTGCAGCAGGCTGTGGTAGTCGGCCGCGCCAAAACAGCCGGGCCCAGGAACCGGGATTTTCATGAGAAGACTCTTTGCGGCAGCCGTCCGATGGGCGGCGATGATTTGCCTCGCGGCAGGGATCGCATTCCCGGTCTTCTACTGGCGCTGGCAGCCGTCATTTTCCTATTTCGGCGAGAATGCCTGGAAGTACCGCTATCTCTGCGACTATGAGCTGCACGGGGGATTCATGCAGACTCACCTACCCCATCCCACCCGCGGATGGACGCTCAAACCGGGCATCACCCTCTCCGGTCCCACGCCAATCACGACGAACAGCCGGGGCTGCCGTTCCACAACCGAGTATGTCTATCAACCGGAGAAGTTCACGATCCTCGCAGTGGGTGATTCTTTCACGTTCGGCGCGGAGGTCGGCGATGACGATGTATGGCCGGTGCGGCTCGAAAGGCTTGACCCGCACTATCACGTGATCAACCTGGGCGTCTCCGGATACGGCATTGACCAGATGTATCTGGCCATCAAGGAGACCGTGGCGGACTACAGGCCGCAACTGGTTATTCTCGCGTTCATCGAAGAAGACTTCAATCGTTCGATGATGTCGTTCCGGGACTATCGCAAACCCAGGTTCGTTCTCGAGGACGACGGCTCCCTCGCGCTCACGAACACCCCCATCGGAAATGAGAGGCAAACCTATGCATGGTTGCGGGGACAGTATGGCCGCGTATGCGGCAAGTGGCGGCTCTGGCGCGAAGACAGGGCGGCATGCCCGGGCTTCGACAGCCCCGCCTATGAACAACAACTCCGCGCCTTGAACTATCGGCTGATCGACGAGGCCAAACAAGAAACCGAACGGCACAAGGCGGAGTTCCTCCTCGTGCGGCTGGCCTGGAGCGGGGTGATCGACCCCCAGCTTGGCAACCCCGACCTTCCGGACCCGGGGGAACTGCTGTTGCAGGGCTATCTGAAAGAGCATCCGGTCGAATATGTCGAAACGCGCCGGGCCTTTCTGGAGGCCGGCCATCCATGGGCGAAAGTGCACTATCATCGGCCCGAAGCCGAATTCGTGGCCGGACTAATCCACGCGAAGATTCAGGCGATGCGCGCATGGCGGGACTATCTCTCGGCGCACCCGGCGCAAGGCGCAAACGCCGGCGCGTCAGGCGCCCGAAACAAGTAGACTGGTACGTCTACCCCTGCAACCGGCCGCCGCGCAGTTGGAACTCGATTGTCGGCGTAATCCGGTCTATGTGTTGATGGCTCACGAGCAGAATCGTGGCCCCGTCCCGGCGCGATTGCTCCAACAAGTCAAGCACGTAGCCGGCACTCGTTTCATCCAGATTTCCGGTGGGCTCGTCAGCCAGAAGAATGCCGGGGCGATTGAGCACCGCCCGAGCCAGGGCGCAACGCTGGCGTTCGCCCACGGAGAGTTCGGCCGGATAATGGCCCATGCGTTGCGAAAGACCCAGCCGCACCAGCAGTTCATACGCCCGCTCCAGCGCCTCGCGGCTCGGCCGCGCCAGGGTCGGCAGCAGCACATTTTCAAGGGCGGTGAGATACGGGACGAGGTGGAACATCTGAAAGACCACGGCAAGCCCCCGCGCACGGAATGCCGCCCTCTGGCGCGGCCCCATGCGGGTGATCTCATCCTCCCCCACACGAATCGTCCCGGACGTCGCGCGTGCGAGACCGGCCACGAGATTCACGAGCGTGGTCTTGCCGCTGCCGGAGGGGCCGCGCACGAGCGCCAGCGCGCCGCGCGGTATCTCCAGCGATACCGCATCGAGCGCCTTGACCGCTTCTCCGGCCCGCGGGTAGTGCTTGCTCACGTTCTCGAGCCGGATCATGCTTCGCGGTCTCCCAGCGCTTCCGCGGGTTCCGTCAGCAACCCGCCCACAATCGCGGGCAGGGCAAATACCATCGCGGCAACCGGCGTGCCAATCAGCAACATCAACAGCAGATTGTCCGGCGCCGGAAGGTTCTGTTCCGTCACGCGCAACACCCGCGCCAGGCCTTGGCCGGCCTTCAACCCGGCCACGGCGCCCGCCACGCTGTAGATCGCAATCTTACCGAGAAACAACAGCGCCACGCGGCCGTCCGCCACGCCCAACGCGCGCAGGACCCCAATCTCGCGGCGGCGATTGCGCACGTTCTGATGCGTGAGCCCCCAAATCGCGGCGGCCGAAGCCATCATCACCACGCTGAGCGCCGCCAGCGCGATCCGGTCCACCAGCACCCGCTGTTGATGCCGCGCCAGCAGGATCGACTGATACGGATGCACTTCAACGTCCGGGATGACGGCCTGAATGCCTTTGGCCAGATAGGCAACGATGTCCTTGGCGGACACCGGGCACTGACAGGCCAGCGCGTCAATGGCGTTGACGCGGCCCGCCTTTCCCACGAGTTCCTGCACCTGATGCAGGGGCGCAAAGACGCGAATGTCCTCCGGAATCATGCCCGTTTCCGTCAGCACCCGTTTCACTGCAAATTCCTTGCCGAGCAGCGTCAGCTTCGCCCCCGCCTCCACCCGAAGCGCGGACGCCGCGGCGCTGCCCACCAGAACTGTATCGTCGGCCACGTCATAGGCCGTGGGCATGGGTTTCATCCCGCCCGCTTCCGTCTTCTCCGCGAGAATGCCCGTCAGCACGATCGTGCATCCATTCACCTGGACGCACTTCTGATACTTGCCCACGATGTGCTGCGCGAGCTTGGCGTCCTTGACGAGCTTGTCCACGTAGTCTTCGGGCAGATCCGGACCGTCGAAGTCGAGGGCCTGATAGCGCGCGGGATCCACGCCCTTCGCCGTAATGAGCAGATTGAACCCCATGTCCTTCATCATCCGGCGTGTGGCATCGACGGAATCCTGCGTGATTGACAGCAGGGCCACCAGAACACTCACCGCGACGGCCACTGTCAACAGGCAGAACAGCGTGTTCAATTTCGACTGCTGCATTTCTCGCAGGATCATCCTGAGCAGGGTGATGCCGTGGTTCATTCGCCCTCCCGGCTTCGCGCGCCGCGCACGCGCCAAATCATGAAACCGGTCACCCCCAGGCAAAGCCCCCCGATGATACCCAGCGGGATGAGCGTGGCCAATGTCACGAGGCGTCCTTCCTTGTTCGGCACGGTCGCCGCCAGCGCGTCGGCCTGCTTCGAGAACGGAATCTCCTGATACCCCCGGCCGGCCGCCGCCTCCAGCGAGGCGAATTTCTGATCCAGGCGCGGCTCCCACACGAGCGGGACATCCAGGCCCAGCGCGATGGACTCCTGCAAACAGGTGCAGGGCACTGTCAGGCTGTTGAGCAGCCGGTCGAGATTCTCTTGCGTGATATCCGAACCGATCAAGGGCGGCCCCATGAGGCGGCCGCGCCCGAACAGAACGCCCGCCCAGTCCGGCCCCTGCGCCTTGATCCCCGCAAACGCGCACAAGATGCGCTCGCGGGGGTCGGCACGATCCAATGTCACCACGCGAATGCCCGGAGCATGCTCTTCCGTCCAGCGCTTTGCCGTCTTCTCCAGCACGGCCTGCGCCCCGCCGTTCCCCGCTTCCGTGCCGCGCGCATAGAGAACGACCGCCCAGACGTCCACGAGCGAATCCTTGGCGGCATCCAATGCGGGCGAGGATCGGAGCATCGCGAGATCCGCGTCGGAGGGCGTGGATTCCCAGTGGTCAATCACGAACGATTCCCGCAGGAACAAGGACGTCCCGACGAGGACGGTCACCGGCAGGGCCGGCGGCGCGGAAGGCAATCCGTAGCGCTCCCACGCAATATCGGGTTCGTCCGTGTTGACACGTTCGGGACGAATGTTGAGGCCTTCGCCCTTTTCCGTCAGCCAGGCCGCGAGCTTCTCGTATGTGGCGTTTGCCGCGGCGTCGTCCTTGCCGCCCATGACACACAGCCGGTGTGTGTCGCGCTTTCCTTGAAACGCCGCGTCGCGGACTGTGCCCGTATTGCACGCCCAGGCACTCTGGGCCAGCCCCGGCGCGGCCCAGACAATTACTGCAAGAACCAGCCATTTACTTTTCATATGCGCCATCCACTGAACCTCATCATACACAAACCCATTCGGAAATGGCGAGGAAGGCCTTCCCATGTTATATACTGTCGGGCGCCGGAGAGAGGCCGCCGGCCGGCTCCCGGCGAACCCTGAAGGAGACATGCCGTGCCGGAGAAAGACGCGTTGCAGCGGGTGGCCGTGATCATGGCGGGGGGATCGGGAGAACGCTTCTGGCCGTTGTCCCGCCTGCATCTTCCCAAACAGTTGCTCCGCTTGACCAGCGAAACGGACTCCATGCTCGCCGAGGCCGTCAAGCGCATTGCCCCCCTCGTGGATCCGCCCCACGTGTATGTGCAGACGGCCGCCCATCTGCGCGCGGCCATCATCGATGCGGGCATCGGGATTCCCCCGGAAAACGTGCTCGCGGAACCCTGCAAGCGCAATACGTCCGGTTGCCTCGCCTACGCCACCGCGCATCTCATGGCCAAGTATCGACAGGACGTCTCCATGGCTGTACTCACCGCGGACCACGTCATAGACGACCCGGACCGCTTCTGCGCCTCCGTCGCCACCGCGCTGCGCACCGCCGAAGAAGATTGCGCGCTCGTAACCATCGGCATCCCCCCCACACGCCCCGCCACCGGCTACGGATATGTGCAAGCCAATCTGAACTCGGCCGCCGGAGACGGCGTGTTCCCCGTCGAAGCCTTCCATGAGAAACCCGGCGAGGAAACCGCCAAGGGCTATCTCGCGGCCGGAAATTACTTCTGGAACAGCGGCATGTTCTTCTGGACCGCTTCGGCCTTTCTCACGGAACTGGACGGCGCCAATCCCGCGCTGGCACAAGCAACGCGCACGATGGCCCAGGCCATGACGGCGAAGAACGAGCCGGAGCTGCGGTCCATCTTCGAGGGTCTGGAGGACGTCTCCATCGACTATGCCCTGATGGAGAAGGCCAAACACGTCGCCATGGTTCGCGCACAATTCGCGTGGGATGACGTCGGCACTTGGGCATCGCTCGACCGGACCCGGACCCCTGACACCCAGGGCAACGTGACGTTCGGCGCTCCGGTGATGATCGATTGCCGAAACGCCGTGGTCTATAACGCGGCAGGCGCCTCGTCCATCGCGCTCGGCGTCGTGGGCATGGACAACGTCGTAGTCGTAGCCACGGACGACGCCGTGCTCGTGTTGCCCAAAGACCGCGCCGAAGACGTGAAACGCATCGTCCAGGAACTCAAGCGCCGTAACGCCACCCAGCTGTAATGCGATTCACTGCGGCGTTGCCCTGACCCGATTCAGCGGGCATGCGCGTTGCCGCGCCCGCCCTCGGCACACGCCTATGCCGGTTGGGCCATCCGGCCAAGCACTTCGCTCAACAGCGGATCGAGTGCGGGAAGATGCTCCTCGAATCCCGCTCGAATCGCCTGCTCCGACTGGACATACGGCCCGGCTTGAAGATCGCCGCTGCAATGGCGGAGCAACTTGCTCACCCCCTGCGCGTTCGACTCGATGTGGAACTGCAGCGCAAGCACTGTATCGCCATAGCTGAAGGCCTGATTCGCACACCCGTCGCTTTCCGCAAGCCGCACCGCCCCCTCCGGGATACTGAACGTGTCCCCGTGCCAATGAAACGCATGGAAACACTGCGGCAGGGAGGAGAACAAGGCGGAACCCTCAGAATCCGAGGTGCGCCGCACGGGAAACCAGCCGATTTCCTTGTGTGCGTTCGGAGAAACGTGCCCGCCCAGCACTTCCGCAATGAGCTGGGCCCCGAGGCAAACGCCCAGCACCCGCTTGCCCAACTCAATGCACCGCTTGATAAACACCTTCTCCCGTGACAGCCAGGGAAAGCGATTCTCTTCCTGCACGCTCATCGGACCACCCATCACCACAAGCCAGTCCAACGCCGCCGGGTTGGGAAGGCGCTCCCGCTCATGCAGCCGCGTCCGCGTAACCGCGCAGCCGTGTTCCCGCGCCCAGGACTCGATGTTGCCCAAGTCTTCGAAGTCCACGTGCTGCAGATAATGCAAATGCATGGCCCCTCCCTTCCCTGCAAACAAGCCGGGCGCCCGGAATCCCCTTCCGGACGCCCGACGCAATCGTGCTTAGTTCGCGTGTTTGGACAAGTAGGACGCGACGCCGTCCGCGGACGGCTTCATGGCGTCCTGGCCTTTCTTCCAGTTCGCGGGACACACCTCGCCGTGGGTTTCGTGGTGCTGCAGCGCATCCAATACCCGGATCGCTTCGTCCACATTGCGCCCCAGCGGAAGGTTGTTCACCAGCCCGTGCTGCACCGCGCCGGACTTGTCGATCAGGAACAGCCCGCGCAACGCCACCGCCTCGCCCAGCAACACGCCGTAGTCCCGCGCAATGTTCTTCGTCAGGTCGGAAACCAACGGGTACTGCACATTGCCGATGCCGCCCTTGTCCACCGGCGTGTTCTTCCACGCCCAGTGCGTGAAGTGCGAGTCCACGGACACGCCGACCACTTCGCAGTTCCGGTTCTTGAACTCATTCAGCTTCTTGTCGAAGGCGATGATTTCCGACGGGCAGACGAACGTGAAGTCGAGGGGGTAAAAGAACAGGACGACGTATTTCCCCTGCAGCTCGGAAAGCCGAAACTGATCGTTGAACGTGTTGTCCGGCATGATCGCCGTTGCCGTGAAGTCCGGGGCGCTCTGGCCAATCTGCACTGCCATAGTCTCTCTCCTTGAACGTGGGGCTCTCACTCGATCCACTACAGCCTCCCCACTTCGCGCTGTGGATCATTCCGTTTGGGTGCATGTGGCCTGGCACCTCCAAGCCACCCGCTCAAGAAAACGCCGTCAAATTAGGAATTATTCCCAATAGGCAGGCTCAGGCCGCAGGTGCGCCGGAAACGCTCGCCACGACCATCGGGCTCAGGGTCCGCGCGCCGGCTTCGCGATCCAGCAGGAAAAGCCCGCCCGGGGCGTCCTGCATCCGCGTGAGATTCTGGACCATCTGGTCGGCGTTGGATTCCTCTTCCACCTGCTCGGTCACAAACCATTCCAGGAAGACCCGCGCCGCGTGGTCATCGTGCTTGAGCGCCAGCGTGGCGAGTTTGTTGATGCATTCGCTGATATGGCATTCGTGCTTGTAGGACGCCTTGAACGCATCCAGCGGAGACGCCCAGTCCGCGTCCGGTCCCTTGATCGCCTTGAACGCCGCATGGCCTCCGCGCTCAAAGATGAACTCGACAATCTTGCGCGCATGAAACAGCTCTTCTTCCGTCTGGATACGCATCCAATTCGAGAAGCCTTTGAGGTTCTGCGCTTCGAAATAGGCGCGCATCGCCGCATACAAGTAGGCGGAATACAGTTCCTCGTTCACTTGGGCGTTCAACGCTTCCAGCATCTCTTTCTTAATCATGACGTCTCTCTCCTTCCAGGTTCACCGCTCCGGTCGCTTCCGCACGGCCGGATCGCCTGCGGTCAGTTGTCTTGGATCTCTTTGCAGGTCGGGCACTTCCCCTCAAACTCGAGGCTGAAGCCCGTCACCTGGTATCCCGTCTCGCGCACCACCGCGTCTGCGTGCACCTCCGCGTGCGTCTCGAAGATGTCATCCACCCGGCCGCATTGTTTGCAGCGTATGTGGCAATGCTGCGAGGTGTCTCCATCGAATCGGGCCTGATTGCCCACCCGGTCCAGGCGCAACGCCATGCCGCACCGCTCGAGGGTGTCCAGGTTGCGGTATACGGTGCCCAGACTGATGTGCGGCAGCTTCTTCCGCACAATTTCGTACAACTCATCCGCCGTCGGGTGCGTCCGCACGTTGCGCAACGTCTCTAGGATCACCTGACGCTGCCGCGTAATTCGCTGCATGGAGGCTTCCGTCATAGAATCTCCTTTTTGCGATCCGTTCTCATTAGTAGACAGGACACGCAATTCCCACTTCCACTCAAGTTTCCATCCTCATGCAAGACAGATCATACTTCTTGCCCGCTCATCACATCAAACGCCCGGCAGCGCCGGATTATGCCCGTCCTGCGCGCTATCGAAAGGAGCCTTGCGATAAGCGCCTGTGTCAACCGGCCTCGGCGGCGAGCAACAACGCGCCCACCACCACCACGCTTTCGGCCAAGCCACAAGGGAGTATAGCATATCGGCCGCGGTACGGGCCGAAGACGTGCGTATCTACATACTCCTTAAGAGGTTGCAGCAGCACATCGCCCATCAACGGCACCCCGCCGCCCAGGGCGATGCGCTCGGGATGAAACAGGGTGATCACGTTGGTGAGCGCCAAGCCGGCCGCCCGTGCCACCTGGCCAATCTCTTCCAGCGCGAAGGCATCTCCCAGCCGGGCGGCCTCACCCAGCATCGGACAACTCAGTCGCTCCGGCTGACCTTCGCAGAGTTCCCACAGGGGGGTGTTCGGGACGAGAACGCTTTGCCGGAGACGGCGTTCGATGGACCAGCCCGAGCAGAGGTTCTCGAGTTTGTCCGCGGCCCCGGGTGCGGCCGTCCAGTCCGGCACATACGTATGCCCGATCTCGCCCGCGCCTCGCCCTTGCCCGTCATAGAGCCGGCCATCCACCACCAGCGCGCCCCCGATGCCGCTTCCGATGTTCATGTAGAAGAACTGCCGGACACCCCGGCCCGCGCCCAGGCAAAATTCCGCCCAGCCGGCGGCGTTCGCGTCATTGGCCACCACGGCCGGCAAGCCAAAGCGCGTCTCAAACCAGGACTTCAGCGCGACATCTTCCCAGCCCGCGATCTGATGCGATACCAGCACCTGCCCCGTGGCACTGTCCACCGGACCGCCAAAACCCACCCCGATCGCTTCCGGCGCACATTCGGGATGCGCCGCCAGGAGGCCGCGCAGCGCTTCCTCAATCCAGGCAAGAATGCCTGCCGCGCCGGCCTCGCGCTGAACACTGCCGCGGGCGACATGCGCAATCGCGCCGTCCGACGAACCCAGCGCCGCCTGCAGCTTCGTGCCGCCGATCTCCACGCCAATCACACATCGTCTTGCTGCTGAATTCATGCCACCTCGCTTCTCGTCCCATCGTTGCGCTTCAACGCCCACTTTCTACTAGAAAGTGAGGCCTTGGAGCAAGCTTCGGCCCCGCCGGACTCGACCCGCCCGGTCGGGAAAAGTACGAAGGAGAAATGGTTCTGCAGGCGCTGCATTGTTTACAATGCGGGGTGGCTCTGGGGGCGCAACGACAGTGGAATAGAGAAAGGCGCGATGGAAATCCTCACAACAATCCCCGGCATGGGCCCAATAGCGAAGAGCTCCGGCTTCATTTCCCTGGATCGTACCAGCGATGGCCGCTTTGAAGCAGGAAAGCAGGGCGTCGTCTCCGTAGTGGCCACCGGCGATCGCAAAGTGGAGTTTGTTGCTTTTCAGGAGCATGCGCTAGCCCATGTCCGTTCCTCGATGGGCTATCCCGCATATTACCCGGTGCACCCCGTGGCGATTCAGAAGCCGGTTAAAGCGGTCCTCATGGACCTCGATGGAACAAGCGTCCACAGCGAAGACTTTTGGATTTGGATCATCCAGTTGACCACGGCAAGCCTGCTCGGACGGCCCGAATTCGAACTGGAGGACGCAGACCTCCCCTATGTCTCGGGCCACAGCGTGTCCGAGCATCTTCAGCATTGCATCCGGAAATACTGCCCCGAGAAGAGCGTGGAAGAAGCCCGGAACTACTATTTCGAGCATACCCACCGCGAGTTGCAGGCCATTCTCGATGGACAGGGACGCGAGAATGCGTTCACCCCCGCGCCCGGCCTGAAGGCGTTTCTGCTGGCACTCAAACGGATGAACATCAAGATCGGACTCGTGACCTCCGGGCTTTTTGAGAAGGCCTGGCCCGAGATCATCTCGGCGTTCCGCGCCATGGACCTCGGCGACCCCCGGGCGTTCTATGATGCCGTCATCACCGCCGGCTTCCCCTTGCGCCAGGGCGACCCCGGGACGCTCGGCGAACTCTCGCCCAAGCCGCATCCCTGGCTTTATGCCGAAACCTGCCGCGTGGGACTCGGAATCCCCTTCGAAGATCGCCACCACGTCATCGGACTCGAGGACAGCGGCGCAGGAATCTGCTCGATACGCCTGGCGGGCTTCGCCGCCATCGGCATGGCCGGCGGCAACATTCCCCAAAGCGGCACGCGCGCCCTGTGCGCGCAGTACTGCACGTCCTTTGACGAAGTGTTGGAACTCATCCGATGACAGCCCGGGAGGCCGCATGAACAGGCCGTTGATCGGCGTCACGATGGCGATTGACGTCCCCGAGTGCCGCATGCGGGTGATGAACCACTACGCAACGGCCCTCGAACGCGCCGGTGCCGACTGCGTCTATCTTCCCTTGGCCACGCCCGCCCTCTGCGCCTCCATGGTCCCGAGGCTTGACGGCCTGATTCTGTCGGGAGGCGGGGACATTCCCGAGCATATGTTGCACGAACCCCTCCATCCTGCGTCGAAACCCATCCCCCGCGAACGCTGGGACAGCGAATGCCGTTGGCTGAACACCGCGCTCGCCCGCGAAATACCCGTGCTCGGCGTTTGCCTCGGCATGCAGATCCTCTGCGTGGCCGCGGGCGGCACGATCCTTCAGGACATCCCCTCGCAACGGCCCGGCGCCCTTGCACATCGCAGCGATCGGGAAGACCTCCTCCATCCCGTCCACATCGACAAGGGTTCGCGCCTCGCCCACTTCGCCCGCACGGAAGAAGCCCTGGTGACCTCCTCGCATCATCAGGCCGTGATCAACGTGCCTTCTCCCTACGGCGTCACCGCGCGCACCCCTGACGGCATCATCGAGGGCATCGAGCGAGAGGGCAATGCGTTTGTCGTGGGCGCCCAATGGCATCCCGAGCGCAATCCCGGCCAGCCCGACTGGCTCCTCCTCGGCTTCACCGCCGCCTGCGCCGCGCGCTGAATGAGTGACACCTGCCCCTCCTGATGGCCTGTTAAAGAAATCCTTCGGCGCCGGTCGCTTCCTCTTCTTGATGCTCCGCGGCAGTTGCGGCCTGATGTGAGCACTCCCCCACGCCAGCAACACCCCAAACAAGGAGCGCCCGCCCCGAAAGGCGGACGCTCCATTCCGCTATTCGCTTCAAATACTCCTGTCAGGGTGCGCCGACACAGAAGCCGTCCTCTGTCCCTTCGCCCGGGCAGGCATAATAGCCGCCCGAGTTGAAGAACTGAATCAGGCGCAGCAACTCGGAGAGATCCACGTGCCAATCCTGCGGATTGTAGTCGCTGGCATGCGGCGCGCAGGTCTGCGCTCCGGGTCCCGGCGCATAACCGTCTTCCGTACCCGTCTCACAGTGATACCCGTCCGAATTGAAGAACTGAATCACGCGCAACAGTTCCGACAAGTCAACGACTTGATCGCCGTTGATGTCTGCACTGTGAACGCTTGGCGTTTCGCCTTCGCCCTCACCTTCGCCTTCGCCTTCGCCTTCGCCTTCGCCTTCGCCTTCGCCTTCGCCCTCGCCTTCGCCTTCGCCTTCGCCTTCACCCTCCGCGGCGCAGACACCGATGAACTCGGAGACAACGCGATAGTTCCAGAATCCAATCTGGCCGCCGGTCGTGGTCATCCATTCGTCCAGGTTGGCCTCGACATAAGCCGCCCATCCATCGTATATCTCCGCCGTAACATCGGCGAATCCGAGGAAAGCGCTCACTCGCCAGGACCATGTCCGGCCCGGATTCAACGGATCACAATTCGTGTAGTCTCCGTCCGTGCCGCCACGCGCGATACTCGCCGTCACGATGTGGGCATCCGTATGGAGCGGGTCGGCGATAACATCGCGCGCATGCGCAATTGCCACCGGATCCGTGAGTGGAAGCAGATAGGCGCCCTGCGCGCTGTCGTCCGGGTTGGCCACTACGAAGTAGACCGCTTCCACAGCCCCTTCACCCTCGCCTTCGCCTTCACCCTCGCCTTCGCCTTCACCCTCGCCCTCGCCTTCGCTGGGCGCTTCGGAAACCGTCACACAACCCACGACAATTTTCGAGTTCATCCCCGCGCCGGTGGCCACAGTCAACGACACCGCGAAGCTGCCCGAGGTGGTGTATTCGTGTGCCGGGTTAGCTTCCATGCTCAGGGTGCCGTCGCCAAAATTCCACAGCCGGCTATTGATGGCGCTGGTTCCCGGATTTGACAAGTCGGTGAACTGGACCGTCAGTGGCCGATAGCCGGAGGTCGGCGCTGCGCTGAAATCAGCGGTGGGACCCACCGGTTCGAGCACCGTGATGAATCCCGGCTCGATCCGGGTGCTGGAACCCTTGGCCGTGGTCACTGTAAGCGAGACATTGAATGCCGCCGCCGTCGCATAAGCGTGAACGGGGTTCTGTGCTTCGCTCGTCTCTCCGTCTCCGAAACTCCACAGCCAGTGGGTGATCCCGCTGATACCGGGGTCGGACGTATCCGTGAATTGAACAACCAGCGGCCGCCCGCCGAAACGCGGCGATGCGCTAAAGGACGCTGTCGGACCATCGCCTTGTCCGCCGGTGCCGGTCGCACCGGGCACCGTCACACTGACACCCGCGGGCACTGTGGTGGACCAGGTCTGTCCGGGCGACAGCATGCCTGCCGTGCCGTTCTCGCCGCTGATCAGCGCTTCCGGCTCGGCTCCGATGATTACGGAGACCTCCGCCAATGGATCGCCCGCAGTGTTCGTATTGCGGATCAACACCTGATCAAAACCGTCAAAGACCGAGGTCCCGACGTTGTTCCGAAGCACCCGGAATTCCAGTCCGGTGTTCACGCCGAAGAGCGGCGTCTCCATCCCACTGTTCCAATACCCGCTGCTGCACCAGCCGGCCGTGGCCGGGCCGCCTTCCAGTTGTGGCAGAATCGGCGTCCGTACGCCGCAGAACGGATTCAGCGCCCTCAGGAGCTGTTCGTGCGCCGCCACACCGCGTACGAGGCCCGCCGTACCTGCGTCAGGTTGATACGCCGATGCAAACGCCCGCGTCATGTTTGAGATGATTGTGCAGGCACCGCTTGCGTTCGCGTCCGTGCCCTCGCCGTTGGCCGCGACGATCGTCCCTTGCCCGGCCAGTACGACGGAACCCTGGAGTTTCACCATCCCCGGCACGCCCTTGCCGCCCAAAGCGCCCGAGGCGCCACTGCCGCCCGAAGCGCCCGTACCGCCGATGCCGCCCGTCCCGCCGTCACCGCCGGCACCACCGTTGCCCGCGGAGAAGTCCAGCAAGTTCGCCTGTCCCCGTGAACCGCCGGCACTGCCCTCGCCACCGGCCTGTCCGTTGGAGGCCGCAGCGGGCGAAGTGCCCGGCCCGGTCCCGGCCGTGCCGTTGGCCGGCAGTCCCGCCGAAACGTCGATCGTGCAGGGTGCGCTGAAGAGCAGCAGCCCGCGCGCGGCCAACACGATGGCCCCGCCACCCGCGGCGCCCTTGCCGCCCGCGCCGCCGATACCGCCCGGGGCACCGGTGCCGCCATTTCCGCCGATGCCGCCCGGGGCACCTGCGCTGCCGCCATTCGGCGACGGCGGCCACGTGGTGCTCGCGTTGCGGCTGCCGTTGCCGCCCGCGCCGTTTGCACCGCCGCCGCCACCGCCACCGCCGGTCGTCCGATACATCCCAATTCCGAACAATCCGTCGTAGCCGGCGCCACCACCGCCGCCGCCTCCGCTGCCGCCGCTGCCGCCGCCGCCACCACCACCACCGCCGCCACCGCCGCCGCCGCCACCGCCACCGCCACCGCCGCCGCCGTTACCCGCGGCCAGCGAAAGCGAGTTAACAATAACGGGCAGGCTCGCATAGCAGGCACTGCCACCCTCCGAACCCGCGCTGCCGTTGGCGCCCTTGCCGGGCGCACCGGTGCTGGTTCCGGCGGGTGCTGCAGCGCCCGCGTTCGATCCGCCATCGTCGCCGCTGTCGCCAATCACCACCGCGCCGGTCTTGAGGTCTTTGCCCGCGCCGCCGGCACGTTCCGCACCCTTGACACCGCCCGAACCCGCACTGCCCCCGGTGGCTTGCGCGCCGCCCGCGCCACCCGTGCCGCGGCTGCCGTTTGCTCCAAATCCAAAAGCACCCAAGGCACCGCCGTTACCCGAATCCCCCTCCAACCCCGGGCTTCCCGGCGTACCGTCCGTACCGGCCGTGCCCGGCTCGCCATTTGCACCGTTGCCCTGCACGCCGCGCACCGTGATGTTTCCACCGCCGATGCCACCCCCGCCGCCCACGCCGCCGATACCGCCCTCACCCCCGACGCCACCCACGCCCTGCAATCCCCCCGAACCTCCGGTTCCGCCCTCTCCGCCGCCCAGGTATCCGGCGGGCACCAGCACGTTGGCGCCCCACTTCATGTCGCCCGTGGCCGCTATCGACAAGGGCCGCTTGCCCGTGACATGCACGGCCACCGCCGCCGTCACCGACACATCCGCAAATTCAAAGACCGACACTTCTTCGCCTGTGTCCGGGTTGATGTCCGTTCTCGCCTCATACGCCGTGCCGTTGGCATTCATGACCCCGGGGGCGCCGCCGGGAAGACCAGTGTCAATGTCAATGGATCCCCCGCTCTGCGTCAAGGCACCCAGGTGCCCGTCGCTGAGATAGAGCGTGCCGCCCTCCGCGGCACCCTCGCCTTCCAGGCTGAACGCGATGCTCAAACCGGAGAGTACCGTCGTCGTCCAGGATTGGCCCGGACCCAGTTCACCCGGATCCTGTGACCCGCCACGAATCAGGCGCCGGCGATTCTCCCCCGCCTGCAGCGTAACATCCACGGCCGTCTCCGCAACCGCGTTGTTCTTGATTACCACCTGATCGAAGCCGTCAAAGACACTCGGGAATACCCAGTAGATGAGGTCGCCCAAAGCCCCCGTCGGGGTCATCGCCTCCACTTCGTCCTGGTTCCAATACGGCTCCGCGCACCACCCGTTCGGCGCCGGACCGCCTTCGAGCGTTGGAATCAACGGCGATCGCTGCAGAATGTACGCATTGAACTTCGTCAGGAGCGCGTCATTCGTCGTGGCGCCCCGGACCAGATTCGCTGTGCTCGAAGCGGGCTGATTCGCCGCCACCTCCTCCGGCGCCATGTTCGAAATAATCGTGAGTTTCCCGTTCTTCTCCGGCGCCGCGCTCGGCGCATTGTCTGCCACAATGCGCGAGGCATGCGCGCCCTGAGCCGTCTTCACCACCGAGGCATGCAGTTTCACCATCCCGGGCACGCCATAGCCGCCCCCGGCGCCGGCCCCGCCACTGCCGCCCGAAGAACCGCGTCCGCCCGATCCCCCTTCGCCGCCTTCATCTCCGTCGCCGCCGGAGGCTGTCGCCAGCGAAATTGGAAGCACCGGCATTTGGCCGGGCTCGCCGCCTTTGCCGCCCGCGGAAGCGCTTCCGCCACCGCCGCCACTCGGCGAAGCGGCTCCACTGCCGCCCGCGCCGCCGCCCACGGGCAGCGACGACGAAACATTGATGAGCGCGTCTTCACCCAATTCGAGCAGGCCGCGGGCCGAAAACACGACGCATCCGCCGCCGGCGCCGCCCGTGCCGCCCGCGCCGCCCGCGCCGCCCGTACCGCCATCGCCGCCGGCGCCGCCCGGACCACCTGCACCGCCCAGGCCCGCTTCACCGCCTGCGCCACCCAAACCGAAGACCGAACTCTCGCCCGCGCCGCCGTCACCGCCGGGTTGCTGTGCTCCAGACGAACCCGTCCCGCCGCCGCCACTGGCGGATGCGCTCTTCCCGCCGCCGCCGCCCCCACCACCGCCGGAACCGCCGGTACCGCCGATGCCCCCGCCGCCGCCGCCCCCACCGCCGCCGCCAACCTTCGTTTCCGGATAGGGAATACTGAGGATCGTGAATGCGGCAATGTACGTACTGCCGCCCCCGCCCCCGCCACCGCCGCCACCCCCGCCACCACCCCCGCCACCCCCGCCGCCACCACCCCCGCCGCCCCCGCCCCCGCCACCGCCGCCACCGGGTCCTGCAG
>CAILVY010000378.1 GCA_903837785.1 Candidatus Hydrogenedentota bacterium | reverse complement strand
TGCCACGTGATGGCGCACGAATCGTTCGAGAACGACTCCATTGCGGAGTTCCTCAACCAGCATTTCGTGTGCATTAAGGTGGACCGGGAAGAGCGGCCGGATCTCGACGCCATCTATATGGCGGCGGTGATGGCGCTCACCGGCAGCGGGGGATGGCCCCTGAGCATCTTCCTTACGCCGGATTTGAAGCCCTTCTATGGCGGGACCTACTACCCGCCGTTCGACAACTACGGGCGTCCGGGCTTCCCCGCCGTATTGCATGGCGTGCTGGAAGCGTGGGCCCAGCGTCCGAAGGACGTCTGGAACACCGCCGAGGAACTGACCCGGCATATTCGCGCGCCCATGGACGGCGGGGCGCCCCTGGGCACGCCGCTCAGCGCCGCGGTGACGAGCCGGGCGGCGGAAGCACTCAAGGAGAATTTCGATCCGCAGTTCGGCGGCTGGGGCGGCGCTCCCAAATTCCCGTCGAGCGGCGCCATCGAATTGCTCCTGCGCCTGAGCCGCCACGGCCGGGAAAATGCACTCCTCGACATGGCCCTGCATACCCTCGACTGCATGGCGGACGGCGGCATCCATGATCAGTTGGGCGGCGGCTTCCACCGCTACGCCGTCGATGGCCAGTGGCTCGTGCCGCACTTTGAGAAGATGCTTTACGACAATGCCCAATTGGCGCTGGCGTATCTCGAGGCCTATCAGATGACCGACGTCCCGCGGTATCGCCAGGTGGTCTGCGAGACACTGGACTATATTCTGCGCGACCTGCGCGACCCGCTGGGCGGGTTCCATTCCGCCGAAGATGCCGACAGCGAAGGACAGGAAGGGCGCTTCTATATCTGGACCCAACAAGAAGTCCTGGAAGCACTGGGCCGCGCAGACGGCGATCTCTTCTGTGCCTACTATGCCGTGGGCGAGAACGGCAATTTCGAGTCGCACGAACGCTATCATGCGGGCAAGAGCATCCTTCACCTCGACCGCAATCCCGCCGAGATCGCCCAGGACTTCGGTCTCAGCGTGGCCGCACTGGAGCAACGGATGGCGGAACTGCGCGCAAAGATGCGGGGCGTCCGTGCCCGGCGGGTCCGCCCCGGGCTGGACGACAAGGTCCTTACGGCGTGGAATGCGCTGACGATATCCGCCTTGGCGCGCGCGGCCCAGGTGCTGGAGGATGCGCGCTACCGCCATGCGGCGGACGAAGCCGGGCGCTTTCTTCGCACGCACATGATGCGGGATGGCGCGCTGCTGCGAACACACCGGCGGGGCGAAAGCCGCATTGAGGGTTATCTCGATGATTATGCCGCCGCGATCAACGCCTATGTCGATCTCTACGAGATGTCCTTCGACCGGGACTGGCTTGACGCCGCCGCCGCGCTGGCTTCCGGCATGATAGCGCGATTCTGGGACGGCGCCGCACACCGCTTCTATTACACGGCGGCGGATCAGCCGGATCTCATCCTACGCACCACGCCGGCCTACGATGGCGCGGAGCCCTCGGGCAACTCGATGGCCGCACTCGCACTGTTGCGCCTGGGCGCACTTGCCGGCAAGAGGGACCTGCACGATGTTGCAGCCCGGGTGATTGAATCTCACGCAGGCCTGATGGAACGTTCTCCGCTCGCGTTCCTCAAGATGCTTTGCGCGGCGGACCTCCTCCTGCAATCCGTGATTGAGGTCGTGGTCGCGGGACCGCCCAATGCCCCGGAAACCCAAACGCTGTTGCGCGTCATCCACGGCACGTATGTGCCGAACAAAGTGGTCGCCCTGCGCGATCCCGCGGATGCAGCGGCGGAAGACCACCCCCTCCTCGCGGGCAAGACCATGCTCGAAGGACAGCCCACCGCCTACCTCTGCCGCGACTTCACGTGCGGCCCGCCCATCACGAGCCCGGGCGCGCTCTTCGTCCAACTTGCCCGATCCGAACTGAACGGAGCAGACATCGGGGAGCAGCGACTGCGCCGTTCGGCGTAGCGCATTGATGCACCTGGGTTTGCCGGCTTGCCCTCAGGGAAGAATCTCATCCTGTGGTGACAAGCCTCTCGCGAACGTCCTGGAACCGTCTTGATGCTTCATTCCCTTTCTTCTTGGCTCTGAAGGGCATGGCGGGCGGCGTTCAAAGGAAAGAATGCGCGGTTGTCCAAGGCCATGGGAAATGCGGCATGGTCCGGACGCTCCGGGCCGGAATTCCCCTTTTCGTGCCGGAGTATGCGATAATGCACCCATTCCATGGAGCAACGAGGAGCACGCCATGACGATTCGAGTGGGGATTCTGGGACTGGGCATGATGGGCAAGTTCCATCATGATACGTATGCCAAGGTGAAGGGCGCCCGCGTGGAGGCAATCTGCGAAGTGGACCCGAAGAAGCGCCAGGGCATCATCGGACATGGCTTCGGCGAGATCAACGTGTCCAAGCTGCGCGTCTATTCGCAGGCGGAAGCGCTCTTCGCGGATCCCGCGCTGGATATGATCGACGTCTGCTTGCCGACCTACCTGCATGCGAAGTACACGGTCGCGGCGCTGAAAGCCGGCAAGCACGTGGTCTGCGAGAAGCCGATGGCGCGCACGTCGGCAGAAGCCAAGACGATGATCGAGGCCGCGAAAAAGAGCGGCAAGCAGCTCTTTGTGGCACAGTGCATCCGCTTCTGGCCGTCCTATGCCAAGGCGCGCGAACTGGTCATGAGCGGCAAGTACGGGAAAGTGCTCACCGCGCGCTTCTGCCGCATGAGCGGGCTGCCGGCCTGGAGCTGGGAGAACTGGCTGCATGATCCGGCCAAGAGCGGCCGGGCCGCGCTCGATCTGCACATCCACGATGTGGACTTCGTCCAATATCTCTTTGGCAAGCCAAAGTCCGTGTTGAGTTGCGCGGGCGGCCTCAAGAAGGGCTGCCTGGACCACATTATCACCTCCTACGAGTTCGGGAAAGACCAGCTCGTCTCCGCGGAAGGGGCATGGGAATATGCCTCGGCCTATCCCTTCGCCATGACATTCAGTATTTGCATGGAAGAGGCGACACTGGACATGACGCGCGACACGAAACTCTACTTGTATCCGCTTCGCGGCAAGGCCGCCGAAGTGAAGGTCCCGGCGGGCGACGGCTACTTCCACGAATTGAGCCACTTTGTGCAGTGTGTCCGTTCGAACAGGGGCTCGGACGTGGTCTCGCCGGAATCCGCCATGAACAGCGTGAAGATTCTCGAAGCGGAGGTCGAATCGGCGCGTCTCAGCAAACCGGTCTCCGTCCGCTGCTGATCCCGTTCGAGGCCGACGTCCGCTGATGTTATTCCGAGCCCCCCTCCGCAGAGGGGGGCTCTTTCAACTCTGTGACTTGGGTCCCGCAACAGTGCGCAGGAGATGTTGAGGCGGGCGCGCCGGAACCCAGAGAAGACGGCGGCGGGTCATGAGGAGCCGGAACATGCTATCGGGCAGTTGTGGGGTTATCGAGACGGACGGACGCGATCGCTTCCGCGTCTTGCAGGTGACGGACCTGCACACGGACGGGGACGAGTTCCTCAATGAACGGACCCGCGCGGACATCCGGGCATTAATCGGGCGCTTTGCGCCGGATCTCCTGGCGGTGACGGGGGACGTGTGGTGCGCGGACGACAAGCCGGACCTTGCCCCCATGTGGATGCGGCGCGACCTCGAAGTATTCGCAGGCCTGGGGACACCTTGGGCGTTCTGCTGGGGCAATCATGACCACTGCGGCGATTTCGACGCCGCAATGCGCCGGATTTCCGCTGCGCCGAACGCCATCGCCCCGCGCGGCAATGGAAAGGGACATTTCCGCATCGAGATTCGCGGCGGAGAGAACGGCGAGGCATGCTGGGATCTCTTCTTCCTCAATTCCGGCGCCCAATGGCGGATGCCCGGGGATCTGGAGTGGTTTGTGGGGGAATCGGAAGGATTGAAGGTCATGCGGGGCCGAACAGTGCCCGCCATCGTCTATTTCCACATCCCCTTGGGGAATTACCGGGACGCGTTAGAGGCGGGGCGCGCCGCAGGTCCGCATTTCGACCCGGTGCTCTGTTGGGGGGACGAAGCAGGTCTGGGGGCGGAGTTGATCAAGGGTCCAGGGAACGTGCGCGCCTGTTTCTGCGGCCACGATCATCGCAACGCCTGCTGGTTTGAGGAGGACGGAGTGGTCTTCGCCTATGGGCGTGCCACAGGGTACGGAGGCCATGGCCATGAGATCCTGGCCAAAGGAGCCACGCTCCTTGAACTGGACTTGAACTCCAACCGCTTTGCCTTCCAGTCCGTTCTTGCGAAGGACGCGGATCTCGCGCCCTAGATGCCCCCCGTGCTGCCTCCCGGGCGGAGCCTGGGACCGGCTCGGGAGCGGTCTTCAGCATGCGCCAATGTCCGACGTGCCGTTGCGAACCGGTGCATGAAGGGCCTCCCCGGTGCCTCCGACCCCCCGTCCCGGTTGCTGGGCGCGGTAACGGACCCCTGTTGATGGCAGATCCGGGGATCGGGTGGCGGTATTTAGTTGACTTTTTTGTTCACTTCCCGCAAACTTAACGACATATTGGGGTGAAGTGTCTCAGCACCTGGGTGGTAGATACGGTGTCCCAAGCTGGAAACGGATCGAATTGAGGGAAAGGCGCTATCCATGCGACGCGTGTCCGCTAAACTCTTGGCACTCCTTCCATTAGTTGCTCTTACGATCAGTCTGCCGGGATGTCCTCCACCGAACGACGGACCGGAGGCCGCCTTCACGGCATCCGTCCGGCAGGGCACCGCCCCGCTGACCGTGCAATTCACGGACACCTCGCAGGCGGGCGCCGGGGCAATCCAGGCGTGGGCGTGGGATTTTGGCGACGGACAGATCAGCAGCCAGCGGCATCCGCAGGTGACCTACCTGCGCGCCGGCAGCTACAGCGTGTCGCTCACGGTTACCTCGGCCTTCGGCACGAACACACGGACCGAGCACAATATGATTGCGGTGACCGAGGACACGGCTTTTCAGGGCGTGGGGCCGCAAGGGGGTGCGGTGCTTCTGAAAGGCGTCGGTCTGACGATACCCGCCGGCGCACTGCCCCGCCAAGTGGTCTTCGGCGTTGGCGAGGATGATCGCGGGCTCCTGCTCAATACCTTCGAGACGCTGCAGGTCATTTCCCCGACCTTCAGCATCCGCCACAACGGGGCCACCGACCGAATGTTCGGAACCGCCCTCGGCAATGCGGTGCAGCCGGCACGGCTGGAACTGCCGTTCCGCCTGGAGGCAATCCCGCTCGTCAACGGCATGCGCGATGTGTCGAAGCTGCAAATTCTCGCACAACTCGAAAACGGGCTCACCCTCCCGATACTGGGACGTGCCGAAGGTAGCCGCTTTATTGCCTCTGTCATGCGTTTGCCGGCCAGCGCCTCGTACGCGGTGGTCTATCGGCCCGAGTCTTTCCAGGGCGTGGTGGATATTCCCAATCTGGCCAAGGCGCCCACCTCCTACAACTGGAAGCAGCGGTGGAACGTGAACTTCAGCCTGTCCATGATCCGCGAAATGACCGCGTTGCGCCTGGGCGAGCTGCGCAATCCCGCCTCGTATTCTCAGATGAACTTCAGTTCGGAACAGTTGAATGAAACCGCGGACAAGATCGCGGCCGGCATCCAACTCGTGCAAAAGGGCTTCAGTGAATCCGGACTGCGCAGCCCGGCCCTCCTGAATGAGAATGACGCCTACACGCTCATTTTCTACAACATGAACACGACCGCCTCCCCGCAGTACAACAGCTTCCAGGAACTCAGCTATCGTTCCCACCTGTTCGGAAGCCTGGTGATTGATCCCATGATGCTGCTGAACATCGCCGCGCACAACGCGGTGGGTCTCCAGCAAGAACCGGCCAGGCAGGACCCGGCCCAGGTCATCTCATTTGCCAACGCCTTCGGCCAGGAATTGTTCGCCGCATCGAACGACGGATACGACTACCCGGTCATCGCCGACAACAAGGGCGTGAACGTCCTCGACGGACTGAAGGGCGGCGTTGGCACGTACCTCGGCCAATTCGCCGGATGGCTGGATGAGCATGACATCCCGGTTCCGCTCGAGTTGCTCCTGCACTTCAATGAACTGGATGCAAACGGAAGCGGCGGCCTCACGCTTGCGGAAGCCCAGGTGCGGCTTGGCACGCTTGGCTTGGCGGAATTCGCGGCCATCGACGCCAACGCGGACAATGAACTCCAGCGTTCCGAACTGGAGGACAGCCTGACAACGGACGAAGAAGCGGAAGGCGAATTGCTGGCGGACCTCGTGCTTCATTTCGCCGACCTGGACGCGAACAAGGACGGCGGACTGACACTGGCCGAGGCCCGGAACCAGCGGCCGGCGCTGTCTCAGGCGGAGTTCAACAAATTCGACGTGAACAAGGACCAGAAACTGCAGCGCTTCGAACTGAGCCCGCGTGCGCGCGGCTTCGAAGCCAACGAATACACCCTGCTCTCCAATCCGCTCTTCGCGCCGGCAGACGCCTCACTCAAGGGTTATGCGGTGGCGAACCAGGAGTTCTTCTTCTATACGCAATACTCGAATCCCGACGCGAGCGCCCTCGGGTATCTCCTGTCGCACGAGCCTCTGGCGCGCGGCATACTGGACGAAGTCCGGGCCGCGCTGGCCACGGAGACGATTCCCGGCGTGGAACTCACCTACGAGGACGCGGTGCCGGTGATTGCCCGGGCGGCCGACCGCGCGATCCAGTCCAATCTGCACCTCTCGCTCGCCGAAGCATACTGGAATTTCGCCCGGGACCGCGGCGTGGCCAACACGCCGCTGGCCGGGTTGCGCCCGAGCGATCTGGAGCGAAAGCTCTTCACGCTCAACGAAGACCGCTTTGCCGCGAACGCCCTTGTCAAGGCCCAACTGCTGGCGCCAACGGATAGCGCGGATATCACCTCCGACTTCAACGCCGCATTGCGCAACATCCCGCCCCTGTGCAGCCGCGCCGTACTGCTGAGCATCAATCCGCTCACGCAGGACCTCACTCTTGCCTTCAATCCGAAGGATTGGGAGGCGGATGCGCTCGGGAACAGCATCGCAGTGAGCGTGTTCCGGCAAGGGCTGCCGGGCGATGAGCTGAGCACGGACGGGATTGACACGGACGCCGACGGCATCAACGACACACTGACGATCGAAGGCTTCCTGCCCGATCTCGAGGACTGCACTTCGAAGATCGTTCTGCTGATCAGCAATCTGAGCCTGGACACGGCAAATTCCGTCGACATCAAGGTGGATTCCTTTGCCGGGATGCCGGTGGACGAGAATGAAGTGCTCGACACCTACGTCCACTTCTGCGACCCCAGCTACGACTACACGCTGGAATCATCGAGCTCCATCCCCTCCTTGGGCGTCAACGTTTACCAGATCAAGATGAGCTCGGGCGCGTGGCGCGGCACTCAGGACGTGAATCAACCGGTGTGGCGCCATTACGTCAGCATCATCGAGCCGCCAATCATTGCAAGCACCACCGCCATGCTCATGATTTCCGGCGGGAGCACGGATTCCACGCCCTCCACCAGCTTCGCGCAAACCATGGTGCCCTTTGCGCTCTCGACAGGCACCGTTGTGGCCCTCATCCAGGCCGTTCCCAACGAACCCCTCCAGTTTGAAGGGGAGACCCGGACCCGCAGCGAGGATGCAATCATCGCGTACAGCTATGACAAGTACATGGTGGGCTACACGGAGGACAAGCCGGACATGACGTGGCCCGCCCTCCTGCCGATGACGCGCGCCGCCGTGCGCGCCATGGACACAATCCAGCTGTTCATGGGGCGGGACAAGCCGGGCCTGCCCGCCTTCATTGAACACTTCGTGGTCTCCGGCGCTTCCAAGCGGGGATGGACCACCTGGCTCACGGCCGCCGCCGACTCGCGCGTTACGGCGATTATGCCCATCGTCATCGACGTATTGAACATGGCCAAGCAGATGGACCACCAGTTCAAGTCGTACGGCACCTACTCCGACGCGGT
This sequence comes from Candidatus Hydrogenedentota bacterium, assembly GCA_903837785.1. GTDB lineage: Bacteria > Hydrogenedentota > Hydrogenedentia > Hydrogenedentales > CAILVY01 > CAILVY01. The sequence goes on along the minus strand of CAILVY010000378.1, from coordinate 1,923 downwards.
CCAGGATTATGTGGATTCGAAGATCTTCACCCGCTTCGACAAACCCGAAGGCCTTTCGCTGCTGCAGATCGTCGACCCGTACTCCTATCGCGCCCATCTGACCATGCCCAAGCTGATGGTGAATTCGACCGGCGATCAGTTCTTCCTGCCGGATTCCTCCCGCTTCTTCCTGTACAACCCGAACGCCGCGGACAACGTGCCCGGCGAGAATTACGAGTACTACGCGCCCAACACCGACCACAGCCTGATCAGCGCGGATGGCGGCAATGTGGACATGGGCGCTTACAACAGCATGCTCGCCTTCTACAATGCGTTTGTCCGGGACGTTGCGCGGCCGGTCTTCCACTGGAGCGTGGCTGGCAACACCATCACGCTGCAAGCCGAAACCAAGCCCAGCTCCGTCAAGCTCTGGCAGGCGAAGAACCGGAGTTCGCGCGATTTCCGTCTGGAGACCATTGGCGAAAGCTGGACCAGCACAGACCTCTGCCCCGTGTGCGACGGCCAGCCGCAAAGCGATTGCACCGCCGCCGAAGGCGAAGGTGAGGGCGAGGGCGAGCCGTGTGACAGCGGCACGTACATCGGTGAAGTCGAGGTACCTGAGCCGGGCGCCGGCTGGGTTGCCTTCTTCATTCAGGCAACGTTCCCGGGCCCCGATGCCAATCTCGACGGCGTCGATTTCGGCTTCAGTTCGCGGGTCGTGGTCTTGCCGGACACGTATCCCTCGTCCAGCGCGCGCTAAGCGTTTCTGAGTATCCGTCACGCCCCCTGGGCCTCAGGCCCAGGGGGCTTTTTGATCTGGAAACCGGACGGGCCCGGCGGACGAATCCCGCGTCATCACGGTCCTTGAAATCGGCGTTGAAGAATTAGATACTACCCAGTGGTTTCAAGCGGGAGAAAGAGTCATGAGATGCGCGTCCGCATGGGCGGGGCTTCTTTCGGTGGCCTTGATATTGGGGGTGCCGGGGTGCTTCCCGTCGTGTGAGAAACCCAAGCCTCCCTTGCCGGCCCGCTCGCAGGCCTCCGCACAGACGCCGACCACGCCCGTGCCCCGCGCACAATCGCCGGCAACCCCCGTGCCACAACCGGCAACACAATCTCCCACCACGCCGGTTCCCACGCCCGCGCCGGCACCGCCTCCCCCCCCGCCCGAGTTCAGTCTGGAGCGGATCGGGCAGATCAAAGAGGGAATGTCCTATGACCAGGTGCTGCAACTGGTGGGCTCGCCCAGCGTGGCCTTGTCCAGCCAGGGGGGCGGCGCCTTGCTTTACAAGTGGTCGCAGAACGGGGCGAATCTCCTGTGCAAGTTCGAGGACGGCAAGCTTTCGCGCAAGACGGTGCTCGGCGGGATGGACAGCGCGGAAGCAAAGGAGCATACGGAAATCACACCCGGCCTGTATCAGGGGATTACGGAAGGCATGACCCTGGACGAGGTGATGGCCTTGCTCGAACTGGAGGGCAAGGTGGTTAGCGGCGATCCTCGCAATGTCGCGCTCTATCGTTGGACGGACGAGAATGGATCCAGCTTCATCACCCGCTTTGAGGATGGGAAGCTCGTAAAGAAATCCGGATTGTACGTCTCCAAAGCAAAGCGTTCGGCCGACGAAGCGCCCGCTGCGGAGGAGGCCGCTTCCGAGAGCATGCCGCCGGCCGCAGAAGAGGCTCCACAGGAAGAACGCGCTGCCCAACCTCCCGGAAAAGCGGAAGCGGGCCCGGACGTGGAGCGGGAACCGCCCGCGCAAGCAGAAGAATCAGCGGGCGTCTCGCGCGGCAAGGGAGACCGGCGCGTGGTGGTCGCCGGGTCGGAAAGGCGTGGACGGCAATCGGACGGTGCTGAACGGGGCTCCTACCGCCCCCGGGCGAAGCTGCCCAGTTTCACGTACTCCCTTCACCGGGGCACGTACAGGATTCATATCCGGAATTCCG